>JBDRVV010000012.1 GCA_039802005.1 candidate division WOR-3 bacterium | reverse complement strand
AGTCCAGGAAGCGCCGGTCTTCTTTGCATACTTCAAATCACGGTTTGTGTAATCATAATAACTGATATGGGGATTACCATTGGCATCAAGGGCAATTGAGGTATACAAGCCAACAGTACCTGTCGTATCAATGGTCTCCATCGTCCAGGAAGAACCGGTCTTCTTTGCATACTTCAAATCACCGTTTGTGCTATCATAATAACTGATATGTGGGTTGCCATTGGCATCAAGGGCAATGGAAGAATACCGGCCAACAAATCCGGTGACATCAACAATTTTATGTGACCAGTAGCCTGCATAGACCGCTACTGCAAACAATAACATTACAACGCTGACTGATTTGCCTTTCAGCAAATCAATATTCAAGGATTTCATATTACCTCCTTTTACCCTTAGTTTATCCACCATGATGCATGGCGGTCTCTCCATTCACAGAGCATGAGGTTCATTTTAATTCTTTGTTTAGTCAACCCAGAAGGGATTGCTACCTTTGCCCTATACTTAAATAATAAATAATACCACATAACCGATGCTTATGCCATAAATAAGACATATCAAACCCGAAGCACCTGCTTCATTACGATACGATAATAATTTATCCACAAAGATTACAAGTAATAATATAGTAAATTATATTCATAATTATCTGTTTGTCAAGTGGGTAAACGGATTTAATGCAGGATCGTCCTGACGGACTTGCAGGATCATTCCATTCGCAGGATCATCCCTTTCGGGATTCGCAGGATCACTGCGTTAGCAGGAGACGCAGGAGCGTTTCACTCGCGGTATCATTTCATTTGCAGGATCGCTACGCTTGTTCCTACTAATCCCCCTGTTTCCCCCTTTAGAAAAGGGGGATTAAGCGGGGGTTTTAGAAAAGGGGGATTGAGAAGGATTAGAAAATGGGGATTGAGGGGGATTTTAGAAAGAGTGGAAAGATTAGGATACAATATTATTGACTATCAATATTTTTGTTGTATAATACCACTATGAAGAAAATAGTCATATTAGTCGGTGCAAGACCCAATTTTATGAAGGCAGCACCGGTATATAATGAACTCAAGAAAATAAAAAGATTCAAGACATTTATTGTCCACAGTGGACAGCATTATGATAAGGCAATGTCAAAGGTGTTTTTCAGGGATTTAGCACTGCCTAAACCAAAAATTTATTTAGGGGTTGGTTCTGGAACTCATGCAGAGCAGACCGCAAAGGTTATGATGGAGTTTGAAAAGGTCTGTTTCAAGGAAAAACCTGACCTCGTGATTGTGGTTGGTGATGTCAATACGACCCTTGCTGGTGCTTTGACCGCAGCGAAACTATGCATTCCAGTTGCCCATGTTGAGGCAGGATTGCGTAGTTTTGACCGGACAATGCCTGAGGAGATCAATCGTTTGTTAACCGACCAGATTTCAGATTTTTTATTCACAACCTGTGAGGATGCAAATAGGAATTTATTGAGAGAAGGGATTGCTCCGGAAAAGATCTTTTTTGTGGGTAATACAATGATAGATTCTTTACTCAAACATTGCACTGTGGCGAAAAAAATAAAAATCCTTGAAATGCTCGGTCTTGATGTAGGTCGATATGGTGTCGTTACATTGCACAGACCTTCAAATGTTGATGATATAAATGTTCTGCAAAAGATAATAGATGCAATAAGCGAGATTTCAAAGATTGTGCCGATTGTATTTCCGGTCCATCCCAGAACTGACAGGCAACTGGATAACATTCATTTTCTTCTTTATGAGCCCGAATTCAAAAAGGGAATTAAATTCACTGAGCCGCTTGGTTATCTTGAGTTTCTTTCATTAATGAGTGGTGCATCAATTGTGCTTACTGATTCCGGTGGAATACAGGAGGAGACGACAATTCTGGGGATTCCGTGTTTGACATTACGCGAAAATACCGAGAGGCCGATTACAATCACTCAGGGAACAAATAAACTTGTGGGCAATGACCCGAAGAAGATAATTAAAGAGGCATCTAAGATCCTACTCGAGCCAAAAAAAACAGAAAGGCCAAAGAAACCAAAATACTGGGATGGTTTTGCAGGCAAGAGGATTGCGAAGATTTTGAGAGAAAGATTGTAAGAATTGCAGAAATTAATAAAGAAAAAGAAAGTTAAGTCATCTCCATTTTTATAGAATGTTTTCTTGGGATTGGAAGCGAGATGATGGGAGTAAGAGGTGGGAAGATAGAAGTCAGAAGTGAACAGCCAAAGCGGTTAAGGAATTACAAACAACAAAGGTGTTGATTTTGAGAAAATTATTATTATAATATTACATTGGCTATTGAGAATTTAGGAGGTTTTATGAGGCTTAAGCCTTTTTTGTGTTTTTTGATACCTTTGCTTTTGTTTTCGGGCGTAATTACGCAAGAACTGACTTTTGATCGGGCAGAATTGATTATTACAAAGGTTGATAACTATGATTTTATTGCTTACGCTGGTAGTCCCACAACAATGGAAAAGGGCGCACCGATTGTCCCTGTAATACCGCTCTATTTTGTAATCCCACCAGATGCTAAGGTAAGAAATGTAGAAGTAGTTTCTCTTGAAACAGAAGAATTGCCTGGTACATTTCTGCCATACCCCGGACAGGCAGTACGCCCTATTTCTTCTAATAAACAAAGTGAATTTATTCCGCCGGATCCGATTGTTTATGGATCTCAAAACCCTTATCCTGCTGAAATTGTAGAAAAAGTTCCTGACGGATGTCTGGGAGGTTTTCGTATTGCGTGTATAAATGTATATCCGGTCCAGTATATCGGTGCAAGTAAGAGGTTAGTGTTGAACAAAAAAGTAAAAATAAGTATCCATTATGATGAAAATGCTTATGAGCCGTTCAGACTCTCTCAATCGCAGATAGATTTGTTCGGTGACGCAGTTGGTAAAATTGTTAATAATCCAGAAATGGTGAATATCTGGACGCCAGTTGTCCAGGATCTGCGCGGTGATGAGGTTGATTATTTGATTGTCACAAGCCCTTCTCTAAAATCCAACTGGAATGCACTTGTGAACTGGAAGACAAAGAAGGGAATAAAGACAAAGGTGATTGGGACTGATTCAATCTATGCACAATATTCTGGTCGGGACAATCAGGAAAAGATCAGAAATTGTATCAAGGACTACTGGCAGAATAAGGGATTGAAATATGTCCTGCTCGGTGGTGATGATTTTATTGTTCCCGACCGAAAGACCCGTCTTGTAATTGAAGAGAGCACAATTACCGGCGACATTCCTACCGATATGTATTATGCAGATTTGCAATGGTCCTGGGATGGGAATAATAACAATCTATTCGGTGAAATGCAGGACACAGTTGATCTGTTCTTTGATTTGTATGTGGGCAGGGCACCAGTTGACAATGCTACAAATATCAATACCTTTATCAATAAAGACACGATATTTGAAAAGCGTCCTGATACAACCTATCTCCAGAGGTTATTATTGCCTTCCACAATGCTCTTCAGTCCTTATCATGGCAGGGTGATAAATAATATTATTTACAGTTATTATCCGACAACCTGGCGCAGGTCAAAACTTGAAGACCCTGGTTCAAATGCGGTGCGTGATTCCTTGAATGTGGGTTATCAGCTCTGCCATGTATCTGCCCATGGAAGCACGACAAGTATGACTGTCCTTGATATATCCCATGTTGCCACACTAACAAATGGCATAAAATATAATATAATAAATGGGATAAATTGTTATTGTGGTTGTTTTGATGGTGGAGATTGTATTGCCGAGAGTCTGGTAAATTATCCAAATGGGGGCTGTATTGCGTCCATTTTGAATTCCCGTTATGGACTTGGCTATCCACCTGCACTCGGTCCCTCTGAACAACTTGACCTTGAACTATTCAAGAATTTTATCCTTGGTAAACCTGAATTTGGTGTGGCACTTGCCGGTGCCAAGGATTATCTGCGCAACCTTGCAATGAGCCAGGCACCAACCAGGTGGTGTGTGTATGAACTGACGCTATTCGGTGACCCGAACTTGAGTGTTTATACACAGAAACCCAGAACATTGACAGTGAGCCATTTAAGTTCAATAACTGCAGGACCGCAAATATTCAGAGTAACAGTTGCAATATCTGGACAACCCTTGAAAAATGCCCTTGTCTGCGCAATGAAAGGAACAGAAGTCTATTCTACAGGAAGGACGAATTCCACAGGCTGGGTTGATCTTTTTGTGAATCCGACGACAAGCGGAACTATGAGTATCACAGTCACTGCGCCTGATTGTAAACCCTATGAAGGAACCTGTTCGGTCTCTGGAAGTTCATCACAGCCATGTATTCTTTATCAATCACACCGAATATTTGACCCGAGCGGGAATAATAACGGAAAAATTGACCCTGGTGAGACCGTGAGATTAAGGGTTATGCTGAAAAATCTTGGCAATGTAAATGCGACGAATGTAACAGGGACATTAAGAACATCAAATCCATTTATCACCTTGATTGATTCAGTTTCCTCCTATGGTTCTATACCAGTTAATGACAGTGCAGGCGGTGACTCATTTACAGTATCAGTTTCTCCCAATACACCGCAGGGCACTGAAGTTGAATTTCTTATCAATGCTACATCCAGCCAGGGAAACTGGACGCCGTTCTTTAAAGAAATGGTGGGGATACCACCCGAGCCGAGAAGGATATGGGCTGACCATGATACAGGTGTCTGTGCATTTACCGTCACAACGAACGGCAGTTTTGGAACGACATATCCTTATGGTGAAGGTTCAGGATTTAAATATTCCAAACTTGCATCTTACGGTTGTTTGTATTATGCGAGTATGGTCTGTGGGACCGACCCTTCTTATATAGTTGATAGATTCTATGGTCCGCCTTCTTCTTCAACGATAAATCAGGATTTTAAAATCATTGATACACTCAAACCCCTGATTCCACCATTAAAGGCAGAAGAAGAGTATGTAGCCTGGTATAGTGATTCAGGACATCCGACACCAAAGGGATTAATAATCAAACAATGGAGCCTTTCGCTCTCGCATCCTGGTTACGATGACTGGGTGATTGTCTGTTTCTATTACTATAACTATGGTACAAGTCCGCTAAATAATTTTTATTCAGGGATGATGTTTGACTTTGATGTGTATAATACCACAAATAATATTGTGCGCTCAGATAGTATAAGAAGGTTTGTCTATATGCTTCGTTCTACAAGTTCGCAAAAACCAACTGTAGGTATAAGAATCCTTGAACCAAAATTGGCAAGAAATCTTTCGGCAATCACTCATTCCCAGTATGTAACACCATCAACAATGATGAGCGAAGTCGTGAAGGATAGCTTCCTTACCGGTAAAAAGAAGGTGCCCACAGGTAGTACCTCAACAAACTATACAATCATTGCTTCAACCGGTCCTTTTAATATTCCCGCAGGTCAGTATTACAGGGTTGCCTATGCGATTGTTGGCGGTGATGATACTACAAAAGCCAAGGTCAATTCTGACAGTGCCCAGTCCTGGTGGGATAGGTTTGTAGGTGTGGAGGATGAGTCACAGGGTGCATTGAGTATAAGACTTCTTTCCTTGGATGTGTATCCCAATCCGGTTACGGGATTGCTTAATATTCATTATCAGATGAAAAATAAAGAAAAGGTTAAAGTAAGTCTTTACGACCCTGCAGGAAGGTTTGTAGATATTATATATTCAGGAGAATTGAGTGGTGCTGGAGATTTAAATTATAGACCGAAAAATCTTCCAGAAGGTGTATATTTTGTCTATTTTGAGACGAGAAATACGAGAATGTTGAAAAAGGTGATATATTTGAAATAAGATTCAGGATGATAATAAACGCAATCTTTGATACGAAATAATTTCCCCGCACCCTTGCCCTCTTCCCGTTTTGCGGGGGGAGGATATAGATGAGGGGTTTACTTGAATTTTCTTCAGCCTGTAGTGGGCGAGCTTGCTCACCTTTAGCAGAGTAAACTCTGCCACTACAGCCAACCATCCAATTATGTAGTGGGCGAGCTTGCTCGCCTTTAGCAGAGTAAACTCTGCCACTACAATCTTTATTGCCGACCAGGGTCTGCCACTGCTGATTTTATCGAACCTAAAGAAAGAATAAATATGGGTCAGGATTTTGGAATATTGACTTTATCATTATTTTAGATAAAATTTCTCAAAGAGGAGTGTTATGATAGATAAAAAACAGGCAAAGAAGATTATTGATTTTATTTTGAAAAGCTCTAAGGCAGACCAGACCGAGGTAGTGATATTTGATTTTGATTCAGCATTGACAAGGTATGCCAATAATTATATCCACCAGAATGTGAGGGAGTCAAATACCGGTGTCCATATACGGGTTGCTTTTGGTAAGAAGATAGGTTCTTCCTATACAAATTCAATTGCCCCGGAGAAATTGAAAGAGACCCTGCGCTGGGCAGAGACCATTGCCCGATTCCAGATTGATAATCCTTATTTTGAATCATTGCCATCGGTGAAGATAAATGCCTATAAAAAAGTTGACTCTTTTGAGACAAAGACTACACGGATGTCACCAAATGAAAGGGCAGAGGCAGTAAGAGAGATAATTGAAGTTGCCAGGAAAAATAATTTAACCACCTTTGGTTCGGTTTCCAATGGTTTTTCTACGGTTGTGATAGGAAATTCTAATGGGACATTTGCTTACAGGCGTAGTAGCGATATTTTCTGTAACATTGTAATGGCGACAGATAATTCAACGGGTTATGTCCAGGGTGGTGCCAAGAGTATAAAAGAAATGAATTTTAAGAGGATGGCGAAGATCGCTGCAGAGAAGGCACTGAAATCAAAAAACCCGATAGAACTTCCACCCGGACAATATACTACAATCTTTGAACCGCTTGCTGTGAGTGATATTATCAGTTATCTTGCATATTATGCGTTTAATGGCAAGACCTATGAAGAGGGGCGTTCTTATCTTTCAGGTAAACTTCAGACAAGGGTCGTTGATGAAAGGATCACACTTATAGACGACCCATTTTACCGAAAGGGGTTTCCTGTTCCTTTTGATTTTGAAGGAGTACCGAAAAGGAAGTTTGTCCTCATTGAAAATGGTGTGGCAAAGAATGTAGTTTATGATTCAATCACCGCAGCAATGGGAAAGAAAAAGTCTACGGGGCATGCACTTATGTATCCTAATCCCTTCGGACCAATTCCGTTGCATATCGTAATGAAAGGTGGTGATAGTTCAATTGATGAGATGATAAAGACTACAAAAAAGGGTGTTCTCATAACACGGCTCCATTATACGAATGTGATTGACCCGTATAAACTTGTATTCACGGGGATGACAAGGGATGGGACATTTCTGATTGAGGACGGGGTAATCACAAAAGGGATTAAAAACCTGCGCTTTACTGACAATATATTTGATATGCTGAACCGCATTGAGGCAATTTCCCGAAAAACTGAACTCGTGGCTGAGGAACCAGGTTATGGCGGAAGGAATCCACATGGTATGGTTGTGCCGGCTTTAAAAATAAAGGATTTCAATTTCACGAGTGCCACTGAGTTTTGAGGAAAAATTAAAACCTTAAGAATTTTAATAATGGCAGGGGATTGATCACTGGATAATTAGATGAGAGAATATATAAGATTATTAAGGCCTGAACAGTGGATAAAGAATGTATTTTTATTTGCCGGGCTCGTATTCAGCAGGGAATTCCACGATTTACAAAAAGTTGGTATTGCAATTTCAGGGTTTATCATTTTCTCACTTCTGAGTAGTGCAGGTTATATTATCAATGATGTGTTTGATAAAAAGGTTGACCAGCATATTACTACAAAAAAGAACAGGCCAATCGCCTCAGGTAAAGTAAAAGTAGTTAATGCAATAATTCTTTCTATAATTCTAATAATTGTTGCGCTTTATTTTTCCTTCACGATTGATCACCAATTCTTTCTGTCTGCTGCAGTTTACTTAATCTTGAGCCTGCTCTATTCTGTTATCTTTAAATATCTTGTGATACTTGATGTTCTTGCTGTTGCAATCGGCTATGTTCTCAGGTCTATCGCCGGTGCATTGATAATCAATGTGGAGATATCTTCCTGGCTGATTCTCTGCACTTTTCTCCTGGCACTCTTTATAATTCTGGCAAAACGAAAGAGTGAAATGCTAATGCTCGGGATTGAGGCTGAGAAACATAGGAAGGTGCTCTATCATTATTCAATAGATATGCTCAACCATATGATTACGATAACCATCTCTGCCTGTATTGTTTCTTATTGTATTTATACATTATCTCCGGATACAATAAATAAATTTCATACAAAGAATCTGATTCTGACAATCCCGTTTGTCATTTATGGGATGTTCAGGTATCTTTATATAATAGAAAAAAAATCCGGTGCGGATATGCCCAATCGTGCATTGATAGGCGATATGCCAATCATAATCAATTTGATATTGTGGGGGATTGCCTGCATTTTGATTCTGACCTATTCCTGATAAACATATTTTGGTTTTTTTAGTCTAAAGGTATATGAGATTTGATAAATTTACTCAAAAGGCACAGGATTCTATTGCCCTGGCACAGGAAATTCTTGATGAATATGCTCATCAGGAACTGGATGTAGAGCATATCTTTCTGGCGCTTTTGAGACAGGAAGATGGTTTGGTGCCGAAGATACTGAAAAAGATGGATATAATGCCGGACCTGGTGCAACGAAGGCTTGAATCTTCGCTTGATTTAAGACCCAAGGTCTATGGTGGTGCGACTGCCCAGATTTATATAACACCAAGGACAAAGAAATTGGTCTCCCTTGCCCAGGCTGAGGCACAGCGGATGAAGGATGAATATGTAGGCACAGAACATTTGTTTTTAGCAATTGCTGAAGAGACAGAAGGAGAGGTTGTAAAGATATTGAGAGAATTTGGAATAACCAAAGAAAAGATTTATCAGGCACTCCAGATTATTCGGGGTTCACAGCGGGTGACTGACCAGGATGCGGAGAGTAAGTATATGGCACTTGAAAGATATGCAAGGGATATAACCGCACTGGCAAAACAGGGAAAACTTGACCCGGTGATCGGCAGAGACCAGGAGATAAAAAGGGTGATTCAGATTCTATCACGGAGGACAAAGAATAATCCAGTGTTAATTGGTGAGGCGGGGGTGGGTAAGACCGCTATTGTTGAAGGGCTTGCCCAGAGGATTGTTGAGAAGAATGTCCCTGAGATATTGAAGGATAAGAGGATTCTGGCACTTGATATGGGCTCGCTCGTTGCTGGTTCAAAATATCGTGGTGAATTTGAAGAGAGATTGAAGGCGGTGATGGATGAGATAAGAAAAGGAAAGGGCGAGATTATATTATTCATTGATGAATTGCATACAATAGTTGGTGCGGGTGCAGCAGAGGGGGCAATTGATGCATCAAATATGCTCAAACCGGCACTGGCAAGGGGCGAATTACAGTGTATCGGTGCTACAACCCTGAATGAATATCGTAAGCATATTGAGAAGGATGCAGCATTAGAAAGACGTTTTGCACCAGTATATGTTGGTGAACCTTCGGTTGAAGATACGATAAAAATTTTACAGGGTTTGAAAAACAGATACGAATCCCACCACGGCGTTATAATTGATGATTCAGCGATTGAGTCTGCAGTAAAACTTTCACACCGTTATCTGACCGAGCGCCATCTACCTGATAAGGCGATAGATTTGATTGATGAGGCCTGCGCAAGGGCAAGGATAGAGATATATTCAATGCCGGATGAATTAAAGGAAATGGAGAAGAGACTTGAAAAATTGACCGAAGAAGGTAAAAGGGCAGTGGAGATGAGAAATTATGAACTTGCCGCAAAGTTAAGGGATGAGACCGAAGCATTACAAAAAGAATATCGCAGGAAAAAGACCGAGTGGATGAAACAGCGGGGCATTGACGACCGCGTCACTGAAGATGATATTGCAGAGATAATATCTTCCTGGACCGGCATCCCGGTGTCAAGAATGCTTGAATCTGAGATGAGCAAGTTGTTAAAAATGGAAGAGAGAATTCACGAAAGGCTCGTTGACCAGGAGGATGCGGTCGTTGCGGTGAGTGATGCGATAAGGCGCTCAAGGGCAGGATTAAAAGATCCGAAAAGGCCGATCGGTTCGTTTATATTTCTCGGACCCACGGGTGTAGGTAAGACAGAGCTTGCAAAATCCCTTGCGGAATTCTTGTTTGATACCGAGGATGCGATGGTGAGGATTGATATGACCGAATATCAGGAAAAACATACGGTATCAAGGCTGATTGGTGCACCACCGGGCTATGTCGGTTATGAAGAAGGTGGACAACTTACTGAGGCAGTGAGGCGTAGACCCTATCGGGTGATACTATTTGACGAATTTGAAAAGGCACATCCCGATGTATTCAATATCTTGTTACAACTCCTTGATGATGGCAGATTGACCGATGGACAGGGCAGGACCGTTGATTTCAAAAATACGATTATAATTATGACATCTAATTTAGGGAGTGAAATAATAACCGAGAATTTAAAAAATGGGAAGTTTGATTATGAACAGACAAAGAAGGAAGTTTACCGGGTTCTTGAACGGAGTGTTAAACCCGAGTTTTTAAACCGTATAGACGAGGTGATTGTTTTTAAACCACTCGGATTTGATGAGATAAAAGGGATTGTTGAACGGGAACTGAAAAAGGTTGCAAAGAATGTTTCAGAGTTTGGTTACCGGATTGAATTCAGTGAAAAGGTAAAAGAACACCTTGCCCATGAAGGATTTGACCCGGTATATGGTGCCAGACCTTTGCGTCGGGCAATCCAGAGAATGATTGAAAATCCATTATCAAAGAAGATAATAGCGGGTGAATTTCCAAAAGACAGTACGATAAAGGTAGATATGCAGAGGGGAGAGGTCGTTTTTAAGAGTTAGTAAGAACAGGGAACATGCGACTAATAGAAACTATTTTTAAGATGTATTGGGCGAGTTTACTCTGCTCATAAATATCTGCAGACCAAGGTCTGCCACTACAATTTTTACTTCAGGCTAAAATTTTCCATTGCAAATGTACGATATTTCTAAAAGTAAGATTAAAGAAGTGTTGACTTTTGTTCCATTTTATATATAATTATCTAAGGCTTATAATATTTTGCTGATTTTGCGGGAGTAGCTCAGTGGTGGAGCATCACCTTGCCAAGGTGAGGGTCGCGGGTTCAAATCCCGTCTCCCGCTTTTTTATTTTTAAATTAAAACTCAAATCATAATCAGAGGTTGACTCAGTTTATATTTTGGGTATAATCATTCAATGCGATCAAGAATCAAGCAATATAATGTTGGATTATTAGGATTTGGCAAGGTTATAAGGGCATTTGCCAAACATTACATTGAAAACAGAGACAGAATCACAGAAAAATTCGGTTTTGGACTAAAATTTATTGCCGCTGCAGATTCAAAAAGTTTTGCCTGCGGCGATTTAAATTTACAGGATTTGATTGATAAAAAAGCAGAAGGTAAAAATTTAGATAAGGTTATAAAAAAACCCTTGGAAAAATTTATTCATCTGATTGAAAGTAAAAGATTTGATATTATTATTGACGGCTTGCCTGGTTCACGAACTGATGCTGGCGTAAGTTACCCTTATCTGGTTGAAGCGATTAAAAATGGAATAAATATAATATGTGCGAACAAGGCGCCTTTGGTTTTTAAAGGCGATGAACTTATTCAATTGTCAAAGATAGAAAATGTTTATATCGGTATCAGTGCCACGACTGCTGGCGCTCTGCCCACTTCAGGGGTTATTAATAATGAATTGATAAATGCCAATGTATATTATGTGCGTGGAATTTTAAATGGCACGAGTAATTTTGTCCTTGATAAGATTATGTTTGAAAAGAAGAGCAAAATGGAGGCAATACGAGAGGCAATAAAACTTGGTATCGCAGAGCCCGATTATAGATTTGATCTTGAAGGAATTGACACCTGTTATAAAACAATAATCCTTGGGCTTTTATTAACCGGCAAGTGTGCAGATTTAAGGTCAATTCCCTGTCAGGGAATAATGAACCTGAATGAGAAAGTAGTCTGTGCTAAAGTAAAGAAGGGAAAGATAGTAAGGCTGATAGGCAAGTTATCAATTGAAAATGGAGAACCCAAGATATCTGTTGGACCAGAATTTCTTAATAAGGATGACCCACTGTCCTATGTTTATGGTTCAAACAAAGGTGTCACTTTCCACACAAGGTTGATGGGTGAATTGACTTTGATCGGAGGAGCTTCTGGACTCGTAGCGATTGGCGCTACGATTATGAAAGATATAATTAACCTTCACCGATTTTACTATACAAATAAATGAAGATTCTCGCCATTTCTGATATCCATGGCCGAATCAATTACGATAAAAAGATTATTGATGTTTTGAGTTCTGCGGATCTTGTTGTTATATCTGGTGATATTACAAATTTTGGTGGCAAGAAAGAGGCTTCTATTGTATTAAATACAATAAAAGAAATTAATGCTAATGTCGTTGCAGTGCCTGGTAATTGTGACCAGTATGAAGTGCTGGATTTCTTAAAAGATGAAGGTATTAACCTGCATGGAGAGATAAGAGAATTCAAGGGGTTGTTATTTTTTGGTATTGGGGGAAGTGGTTATACACCTTTCCGAACCCCGCAGGAGTATTCAGATGAAGAGATTGAAAGGATTTTAAGTAACTACAGAAGACAGGATGGGAAACAGATATTTGTAAGTCATGCACCGCCATTTAATACAAAGGTTGATAAGACTTTAATGGGTATGCATGTTGGTAGTAAGCACATTCGCGAATTTATTGAAAAGAATCAACCTGATTTGTGTATCTGTGGTCATATACACGAGGCGCGCAATACAGACAGGATTGGAAGGACAATTATTGTAAATCCAGGTCCATTTCCAAAATTTTATGGGATGATGGACATAACCGATGAAATAAAGGTTGAACTTTATAATGCTTAAGGAGTATTTTTCAGTGCGGGCAGGTCAAAAATTGACCTGCCCTTTTTATTATTTAACGGACTATGATTAATCTTTCAATCTGTTTTGTATTCTCAGCCTCAAGCATTACAAAATAGACACCGGATGGAATTGATTCACCTATCTTCCATTCAACATCATAGATTCCCGATTCTCTTTGTCCTTTAAGTATTGTGCTCATCAATCTGCCTGATACATCAAACACCTTTAAGGCAATCTCTGTTTTTTGAGATATCTGGAATTGAATCATAACTTTACTTGATGCTGGGTTGGGAATTATTCTTGCAAGTGTGGTTTTTGTATCAAATCTGGGCATCGC
This sequence comes from candidate division WOR-3 bacterium, assembly GCA_039802005.1. Classification (NCBI taxonomy): domain Bacteria; kingdom Pseudomonadati; phylum Caldifarciminota; species Caldifarciminota bacterium. Next base: position 55,241 of record JBDRVV010000012.1, on the reverse strand, counting down.
TTTTTCTTCAATACCGACCTCTATGTTCATCCCACCAGTCACCACCAGGGCGTATGGTTGTTTAGGATAGGGAATGTTCTGGGCACTCACCCTTATCGTCCAGATGCCTCTTCTGGGGGTATTTATCCGGCAGACTTCTTCGACATTCCGGTTATCGTAATTGGCTGGATTGGTTACCGATTGACCATTTGACATCTGATTACCACGATAATAGGTTCCATAAGGATTGGTCATCTGGAGATTCAGGTCATTAACAATATTTGGAATAGATCCCACTGCGGCTGCGGTATCGGTCCAGACCAGGGCACATCTTAAAGCGAGAGTGGAATCATAGACATTTATGTAATATTCTTTATATTGTCCTGTGGTCAACCCTGATGTATCATCCCAGAATGCAAGTCTTCGGGTGTCACCAGCAAAATAAAGGACACTGTCTATATCAACTCTGCCAAAGCCGATATTGGAATCAGGGACGATATAAGTTCCAACATTAGGATCCGCGGAGACGATTAACATCGCCCGAATCAATGCCGCGCTGATATAGCCAAGGGTATCATTTGGATTGGGACTACCTGATGGATACCAGCCCTGCTTGAGATACTGCCTTATTAAACCTGCAGAGGCATTACATGCCGGAGTCGCCATGCTTGTGCCACTGAGGGTTTTATAATTCGAAGTTGTTCCTCCATCTACCGACACTATATTCTGTCCGGGTGTGCAAACCGTTGGTTTGACCCTTAAATCAAGGGTTGGACCCCTTGAGGAAAATGAAGCAATTTGATTTGATGATGTGCCGTTCTGGAGGGCACCGACAGCGACAACATTCTTAGCATAGGCCGCATGTGTGATCGTGCGATATGTGGGACCATTATTACCAGCAGCAAAGATATCTAAGAAATCCTTATGCTGCCAGTGATAGGCATCAGAGAATGCATCACGGTCAATGTAACCAGTTCCGGTTCTACCCCATGATGCTGAATGCTGGCGCATCGGGAAGAGGGGGTCGTTGTAGAACATATTATAAAGAGGGGTGAGGTCAGTGGGTGTGACCAAACTACCTGAGGCATTGGCGATATCAACGAAGAATAATCGGGATTTGTAGGCAATCCCGTCATTTACATTTGTTCCACCATTTATTGAGTCATCACCAGCAATCGTGCCACCAACATGACTCCCGTGGTATGTTGAACCTACATCACCGAACGCAGCACCGCTTAAGAGAAGATAAGCAACAATCTTACGATGGGATGCAAAATGTCCAGAATCGGATATGGGAATTCCGGTGTGGCTATAAGCGATATGGGTTGTTGTTATTCCTGTATCAGAAAAGCCAAGGATCATATTCTGACCGCGGATGCCCTTGTGCCATACCCGGCGACCTATTGTGTCCGGAGGCACCGATGATTTCCAGCCTGTCTGGCATACCCACTGAGAATTCTCGTTCATTAATTCATCTGGTGTCCAGGGAACGATTGCAAGGACCTCAGGTATTTGTGCTATCTTATAAACAAGGGATAAATCATACTCAGCCCGGACAAGTTTTCCTATTTCACTGACTGAAAAGTCCAATATTTTTGCTCCAGTTTTTGCAATGTCTTCAAGGGTCTTGTTCAGGTCAGCATCGGGATATAACTGAATACTGATTATGCCCGTGCCACGAGCATTGAGTAGGTTTATGTTAATCTTATAAGCAGGATGGAATAGTCCAATCCAGTGAACATATGGCAGGGATTTTATCGCATTTAACTGCTCATGGTCTGCTTTTACGAGATAAGCATAATTGGGCCAGTATGCATAAATTTTGATACCAATTGTTTGTAGTTTTTCCTTCCATTCGGTATATATTGGGCCTGTAAACTGGATTAGGTAGTAAGGGTAGTCTGGGCTATCTTTAGCCCTTAGATTTTGTGGGATAACAGGTTCACCGATTTTTGTGTCAAAGGAGAAGCCATTTTCCATACCGATGATTGTTGCATTTTCAATGGGCGATGGCATAAAATATCCAATAGTGGCTTCGGAAGTTTCCCTGCCTAAGATAAGGTGCAAACAGAATATGACAGAAATTATATATCTCATAGTTCCTCCTTGTAATGATTTTAATTATAATTATAGCGGTGTCAAGAGCAAAGTAGAAAGTAAAGAACTTGAAGTTTTGGCAATCTGCACACCGATTCTTTCTAATAATTGGTGTGCATTATTTATAGCTCTCTTCTTATTTTTTGTGCTTTCAATTAGTGAGTAGATTTTTATTACTCCATATTTTCTCAAATCTAAATTACGGTCATAACCGCCGCAGACTATGATTACTGGTTTGCGATATTTTTTACATAAGTTTATTATTCTGCCGGTTGCCTTGCCAGAGAAGGTTGTCTTATCAATTTTACCCTCCCCGGTGACGACCAAATCGGCGTTTTTAACCTTTTTGTCCAGATTAAAGATTTTTTCAAAATAATCAAATCCTGAAACGATTTTTGCATTCAAAATTGCATACATTCCGCCGGCTATCCCGCCCGCAGCACCAGTGCCCCTAATTCTATCAAGGTCTATTTTATATTGATTGAAAATTATTTTTTTAAAATTTTTTAATGCCCGTGCAATCAATGGCAGGTCTTCATCTTTTGCGCCCTTTTGTGGTGCATAGACAATCGCACCTTTTTTGCCCGTGAGGGGATTAGCAACATCAGCGAGGATTATAAATTCAACTGACTTTTTTAACGAATTTACTGCAGTAGCGTCAATTTTTTTTAATTTCAAAAGTCCTGAACAAGTTAACTCTACTGGTTTTGAATTTCTATCAAGAAATTTTACTCCGAGGACTGACAATGCTCCAATTCCGCAGTCTATCGTTCCGCTGTCGCCTACACCAATAATAATTTTTTTAGAACCCATTCTTATGCTCTCTTTAATCAAATCACCCACGCCAATGGTAGTAGTCTTCAGCGGATTTTTTAATTGTTCTGGAATCAAATGTAGACCCGCTGCTTGTGCGAGTTCAATTATTGCGAGTTTTTTATTCTGTATAATACCGAATTTTGTCTTGATTTTTTTCCCAAGCGGATTGGTGACATAACAGGTTATATATTTACCTTTAAAATGTCTTGTGATTATGTCCAGGGTGCCCATTCCACCGTCTGCAATTGGCGATTCTTTAACTACAATATTCTTTTTTATCTTTCTTATTCCTCTGACAATGGCGCTTGATATATCTTTTGAGATAATTGAGCCTTTGAAACTTGCGGGGGCAATCAGTATCTTCAATTTTTGAACTTCAAAACTTCTGGATTTACAAGATTGGGCGGTGTTTTGTTTTCTATCAAGGCAGCGATTAAATTTTTGGCACAGATTAATGCCATATTTGTTCTCGTTTCAAGGGTTGCCGAGCCGATATGGGGAAGAAGTAAAACATTATCCATCTTTAGTAATTCTTTTGATACCCTTGGTTCATTTTCAAAGACATCAAGTGCACAACCTGCTATTTTCTTATATTTGAGTGCCTTTATTAATTCCTTCTCATCTATGATGGGTCCGCGTGCGGTGTTTATTAAGAATGCAGTTTTTTTCATTAAATTAAATGCCCGATAAGAAATCATATGATATGTTTCCTTGGTTAATGGTGTATGGATTGTAATGAAATCGGCATTTTTAAGGATATATTCAAATGGTTTATAATTGAGAGACAGGTTTTTTTCTTGTTTGGTCGGAAGCCTAAATTTATCATAGTAAATTATCTTCATTCCAAATCCTGCTGCACGTCTTGCCACTGCCCTTCCGATTCTGCCCATACCAATTATTCCAATTGTTTTGTGATGGACATCATGACCTAAAAATAACAAAGGTTCCCAACCTTTAAATCTGCCTTTTCTTAAAAATTTTTCTGCCTCCGGGATACGGCGGGCAACGGCAAGTATCATTCCCCAGGTGAGGTCAGCGGTTGTTTCGGTTAAAACATCAGGCGTGTTTGTTACCATTATACCCTTCTTTGTCGCTTCAGTAATATCAATATTATTATAACCTGCAGCATAATTCGCAATGATTTTCAACAATGGGGCATTACCTATCACTTCTTTATCAATATTATCGGTAAGTAGAGAAATGAGACCTGTTTTATCTCTCAATGCTTTTTTCAATTCAAACTTTTTAATTGGTTGCTCTTTTTTATATATTTCTATTAGAAAATATTTTTTTAATAAGTCAATTGCCGGCTTGGGTAAATTTCTTGTAATATAAATTTTGTCTTTGTTTTTCATAAGAATAATTAAATACAAATTTTTTGAAAAATCAAGGGTGGGAAGTGTTGGCACATTTCAATATGGATTAATTGTATTGGCCGAAGCCAACCACCCAATTACGTAGTGGTCGAGCTTGCTCGACATAGATTATTGCAGAGTAAACTCTGCCACTACAATTATTAATTCTGCAGAGTAAACTCTGCCACTACAATTATTAATTCTGCAGAGTAAACTCTGCCACTACAATTAGTCTATTACGCAGAGCAATCTCTACAACTACAATTTTTGTTGTAGACCAGGGGTTGCCGCTACGGGTTTACGAGATTTCTAAGGCTTTATTGAATATTAAAAAAGCATTCTATTAGAATGGAGAGGACTCAGAATCACAGATACTTGACAATGATTTAATTGTGATTATACTTATTTACTATGAAAGAAGAACGGAGAAAGAATTTAATCGTTAATCGTTTACAATACCGAATGGTCTTTCATGCATTTGGACTGGTTTTAGGCGTTTCTCTTATTCTCATCCTATCATTGATTTTCATTTTTGGACCTGAAAATGTGTTTGCGCCAGGTAGAAACTACACCTTACCGATTATAATTTTTATAATTATCGCAATAGTGCTTTATTATTTAAGTTATGTAACTTTATTGAGACTATCAAACAGAATCTATGGCCCACTCCATCGACTTGCAAGTTATCTTAAAAAACTTAGTGAAGGCATTGAGACCGGTGAAATAAAATTTCGCAAGGGAGATGTGGTTAATGGTATCCAGGAGATATATAACGAACTATGCCATTCGCTTACCAAGACGCTCCATTATGATTATAATGAACTGGTTAATACATTTTCGCAACTTGAGGATATCCTTGACCGCATACACAGTAAATCTATTAGTGAAAACGAATTATATAATTCCCTTGAAAAGATATGTGAGAGGCTCGCCGATGCCCTTGATTTAACGACTGATGTTATCCACCAGAAGGATAATAATTCAGACTAAAAGGATTTAAAATTTTTCAGGGCGTGACTTTTAAAAATTTGTGTTTTCCTGCCTTAACGACAATCGGTTCACTTAATCGGACGATATAATTTATATCCTTAACTGTTTTCCCATCAATGTCTATCGCCCCCTCTTTGATCTTGCGTTTTGCTTCTGCACGGGAAGGCATAAGATTCGTCTTTACAAGCAGATCAACTATATTTATTTCTTTCTCTGCAAGTTTGAATTCTTTTAATTCTGTGGGCAATTCTTTTTTAGTAAACACCTTTTCAAATTCACTCGCCGCTTCCTCGGCAGCCTGGGCTGAATGGTACATTCGCACTATAGTTTTGGCAAGATCAAATTTTGCATCCCGGGGATTGATAGAGCCATCTTTTAATCCCTTTCTATATTCTTCTATTTTGTGGGGAAAGGCATCGGTGGTTAATTCAAAATATTTTATTATCAATTCATCCGGAATGGACATAACCTTTCCAAACATTTCCCTTGCATGTTCGGTGATACCAATGTAGTTACCGTAACTCTTACTCATTTTTCTTACACCGTCGGTGCCTTCGAGGATGGGCAGTGTCATAACAACCTGCGGTTCCATATTGAATTCTCTCATCAGTTCTCTACCGACGAGAAGATTGAATTTCTGATCAGTTCCACCTAATTCAATATCTGCCTTTATTGCGACTGAGTCATAAGCTTGAAACAATGGATACATTATTTCATGCATATATACGGGTATGCCTTCTTTAAGACGGATTGAAAAATCATCCCTTTCAAGAATGCGTGCCACTGTGTATTTAGAGGCGATTTCGATGAAATCGTAAATACTTAATGCACCAAGCCATTTTGAATTGTATGTAAACTCTGTTTTCTTTGGGTCGAGGATTTTAAATATCTGTTCTTTATACCGTGCCATATTCTTTTTCACCTGTTCACGAGTCAATTTGGGTCTTGTCTTTGATACGCCGCTGGGGTCTCCAATCATTCCGGTAAAGTCACCTACAACAAGCACAACGGTATGTCCCAACTCCTGGAATTGTTTTAATTTTCTCAACTGAACACTTATACCGAGGTGTATCTCTGGTGCTGATGGATCAATCCCGAGTTTCACTCTTAACGGCTTTCGCCTTTTTAGTTTTTTTAATAATTCTTCCGCAGAAATAATTTCTGCAGTATTGATCTTAATTAGTTCAAACTGCTTTTCTGGCTCCATTTCTATACACCTTTTCCCAGATTACTCTGGTTTTTCTTTCTAACTCAAAATCATATTCTGCCATTTTCTTTTCATAATCAGGGCTATTCAATATTTCCTCTGCTGATTGGTCTGCTGGTTTCGCCTGTGTTTCAAGCACAAAGTTCTTTGCAATTAGATAATGGTCACGAATCGGGCAGGGTCTTAATAAATCTCCTTCTTTCCAGTATTTGAATTGCCATTCCCGGATTTTTTTATGCAAAGGCAGGTTTATTAAATCATTTAGATTACCACCATTTTCATAAATTTCTTTAAGGTTGGCTGCAGCATAAGGGAAAAAAACGCAGGGAAAGACATTGGCGTGCCAGTCAATGTAGAAATAACCACCAGGTCTTCCTGCTGAGATACAACCATCCGATACCGGACCATGATTCCAAAAATCCGCATACATAATCTTTCTATTCCTGATAATTTCCCAGCTTTTTTCCCAGAGCATTACCCTCTGTTCTGGTGTGGGAATTAATTCAGGGGCAATATCTCTGCCAATAGGCATATAATGGAAGACCCAGGCATAGGCTGCCCCAAGTTTGTTAAAATAGAAATCAATAAATTCATCAGAGACAATTTCTTCGGCATTCTCCCTTGTCGCAGTTATTGATATTCCAAAGGTCACACGGTATTTTCTCAAAAGGGTCAGGGTACGGACTATTTTATCAAAGAAACCTTTACCTCTCCTTCTTTCGGTTGTTTCTTCCATTCCTTCTACAGATATTGCCGGTGTAATATTCCCCAATTTGCCAAATTTGTCTGCTATTTCTTCAGTTATTAAACTGCCATTTGTATACATCAGAAATAATGAATCGGGATGTTCTTCAAATATATCAATGATTCCTTTGTTATTCCATTTATAAAGCATTGGTTCGCCGCCTGATATTACAACAAATCTTGCACCCCAGAGGTCTCGCATCTCTTTTATCGCCCTTGAAAAAATATCGTATGGCAACTGGTCTTTTTCTGATGCGGAATTTGCATAACAGCCCTTACACCTCAAATTGCATTTCTTTGCAGGAGAAATAGTCATAAAACCTGGTGGGTCAAATCCAAATACCGCACGAAATTCTTTTTCCTTTTCTGCCCTTAGATTACTCAAGATTGCCTTGTTAACTATGGTGTCAGTAAACTTTGATGTAGTTCCAAATCGGATGCCTGAGTAGACCATTGCCCTGAGCATATAGAATTTATCCTTTAATACACCCGGCAAGCCTACTGGTCCAGGAACATTATTAAGCGCAAGCCAGATACCTTTTTCCACAACAGGTAATAGTACAGGACGGAGCAAAGGATTATTTCCACTGTGAAAAATTCCATATAATAAATTTTTCATAAGGAAATTGTTTATTTTTACCTTTGTCTCCAGTTTCATACGAAATTATAATCAAAAGAACAAAATTGTCAATTATATAAAATCTAAACTTAAGTCTTAATTTGAGTTTTTGATTTCTATCTAAGTTTTGAATCAGGGACTATGGATCGTGCAATGCTAAGGAATTCATTTAATTGTTGATCATCAAAGGTCTTGCTACGATATTCTTTTTTATAGGCATTGAAAGGTATAAATCTTTGTAGAGCCCATCTCTTTGCCCCTTTTATTTCTTCTCCTATTTTTATTATTGCCTTTTCATCAATCAATCCTGGCACACAGGTCGTTCTGAATTCATAATCAATATTTAAATCCATAAGGATTTTTATCGTTCTTTTGACCTTCTCAATAAGTTTGGGGTTTGTTTTTGGGTTCTTGCCGGTGGCGATAAAGTATGTTTGGTCAAACGGTGCCTTGATATCCATTGCGACATAATCAATTAAGTTTAATTTTATCAAACGCTCTAATTGTTCCGGCAATGAACCGTTGGTATCAAGTTTTATTAACAGGTTATTTTTTTTAATCTTTCTTGCTATTCCAATTATATCGTCAAAAAATATTAGAGGTTCACCACCGGTGAGGACGATGCCATCAATCCAGTTTTTTTTATGCAAAATTTTTTTTAAAATTTCATCAATATTATACTCTGGATATTTTTTGGGATTGATTATCAAACGCCAGTTTTGACAGAAGGGACAACGAAAATTACACCGATCAAAAAAGAGCACTGAGGTTATCTTTCCATCCCAGTCAATTAGAGAGGTTTCAATGAAGGCACGAATCATATTATTACAAAATTTCTAAACACCTAAATTACCTAAAATATTTGGAAATATTTTGCCCGGGTTGAGAATGTTCTTGGGGTCGAATTCTTTTTTTATTTGCAACATCAATTCAATCGTTTTCTTATCAAGGGCAAGGGCAAGGTAGGGAATTTTTGATAAACCCACGCCGTGCTCGGCGGTTATCGTTCCACCGAGTTGGATTGTGAACTCATACATTTTTTTACGCATCTCGGCAATCCAATCTTTGCCATTCAATTTTTTATCCTTCTCTTCTATGCATCCAACATCGGTATGCATATTCCCGTCGCCGAGATGTCCGAATGCATAGAGTTCACAACCAAAATTTTTCACACATTCCTTTAATTGATATATTAATTCAGGTATTTTATCCCTGGGAACTACCAAATCTTCTCGGGCTATTATTTTTGTTTGTGATTTTAGGGAATCGCCGATCTTCTTTCTTATTTCCCATACCCGCTCCCGATCCTGGAGAGTTTCGGCTACAAGCACATCCATGGCATTGAATTTTAATGCAATATCCCCAATTTTTTCCCAGATTTTTCTCAAATATTCTTTATCATTACCGTCTATTTCTACGATTGTGTGTCCATTTGCTTCACTATATGGAACCCTTCTCTGTAGATATTTTTCAACCATTCTTACAACTTCGCCTTCCATAAGTTCAATCGCGGTGGGAGTTAAACCGCTATTCAGAACTTCAATAGAAAAATTCGAGGCATCAGAGACGGTTTTAAATGGGATATAAAGGTCAACGATTATTTCAGGAATCACCAGTGCTTTTATGGTTGCTTCAGTGACAATTCCGAGCGTGCCTTCTGAGCCAATAAACAAACTGAGCATATCATAACCAGTCACATTTTTGAGCAATTTGCCACCCAATCTGATAATTTCACCATCCGCGAGTACTATTTCTAAACCCGTTATATAGTTTTTTGTAACGCCATATTTCATCGCCCTTGGTCCACCTGCACATTCCGCAATGTTCCCCCCAATAGTACAGGAATCAAGGCTTACTGGGTCAGGGGGAAAGAAAAGATTATACCGAGCAAGTTCTTTTTCCATTATTCCGGTTATGATACCCGGTTCTACAATTGCCATCAGATTTTTTTCATCAACCTCTTTGATATGATTCATCCTTTCGAGCGATAGGACAATACCATTGTGGATTGGGACGGCACCTGCGGAAAGACTTGTCCCACCACCCCGCGGGGTTACCGGTATTTGATTTTCATTTGCAATCACCATTATTTCTGAAATTTGTTTTTTATTCACCGGTTTTACTACAACTTCGGGCATTGATTGATAAAGCGGTGTTTCATCATGGGCATAGTTTTCCAGTGCTTCTTTTTCTAATATAACATTTTCCTTGCCAAGAATTGAGAGAAGTTTATCTATGATTTTTTCGTTTATTTTGTTATACATATATCTTCAGTTCCTTTTTTATTTTTGCAATATCATTCGGGTCAGGCAAGAATGGAAAATTTCTTATATCGTCACCTGGTAGTGAATCAGAATAGGGGCGGTTGCAAGCGACTTCGCCATCTTCACCAGGGCAACCACTTGTCATAAAAGGTTTCCCTGAGTTTATGTGTTTTTCAAGTTCAGGTTCAGGGATATTGAATTTTGTAATTCTACCTTTCTCATCAAATTCAAATTCTTTTATTGTGCAAACATTTTTATTTATTAAATACCGCGCAAGTTGAATCCTGCGGTAGGTTCCGATGTTGGGTGGATTTTGATGGGCAAGTATTGAGTCTGATTCAGGGAAAAAACTGAATAGATGGGTTTCAATACCACTATCTTGCGCTTTTTGAATCGTTTCTACCATTTCTTTTTCAGTTTCACCAAGTCCAACGATGAGATGGACACCAACATAACCCCTGCCAAATGCCGAAACCGCCTGCTGAAGTGCTGACCAGTAGGTTTCCCACTTATGCGGTCCCTTTACACCTTTGCCACGAAATTGCTCAAACAATCTTGGGGTGCAGGCATCAACTGCTATTCCCAGTCGGTCAGCACCAAGTTTTTTCATTTCCAAGAAATCTTCTTGGCTGAGAATGGTTGGTGCAGCAAGGACTGAAATTGGATATGGAACTTCGTTATGGAGCATCTGTATAATCTTTTTTGTATCATTTACCGCACGGCGATTTGTAATCATTGAGATACAGATGCGTCTGATGTAGTCATTCTTATTTTTAATTCTTTGTATGACTTCACTGATTGGATAATTATTCCATTCAACCCTTATGAAACTTTTCTCTCTGTATTCACCAGGCCTTTTCATTGATAATCCACAATACGCGCAATTGCCTGCACAACCGTTTTCATAGGTGAGCAGGATATTAATACAGGGTGATTTTGCATTTCGGTAAAACAAACCACTTTTAAAACCCAGAACCATTGCGGCGGCCTGACTGATTCGGATATAATCAGGACTTTCCATTTTCATTTACACCCCCTTCTATAACGAACAGCAGGTTTTCTGCCATTCAATAAAAAGATTATATTCCTTTGCCTTTGCTACCGCTTCGTCCGCGGGCAGGGCAATGCGATTCACACCACATTCAATTGCCCATAGGTCAATATCTTTATATCCCCTTTTTCGGGCACATCCCAGTGCAATGATAAGTTTGGGCATTTTAAAACGGGCATTGATCACCAATCGTGCAATTTCTTCCGCAGTCGGAGTTTTTATATTTTCCATCGGGGTATCGGGAACAGGCATAAGGCTGACAAAGACGAGAGTACTAATGGGAAAATCTTTTATTATCTCAAGTGCCCGGTGTTCACCGGAAATTTTCCCATAATTTAATCCAACAACGATATGGGGTATGACAGGGATTTGGGCATTTAACAGGTTCTTTATTGTATCTATTATATCATCAACCTTTTTCTCTGTTCTGTATACATTTTTTATTGTATCATCATCGCCTATTACATCAATAAGGGCTTGGTCTATGCCTGCTTCTTTAAGCATAATACAGGTCTTCTGGTCCAGAATACCACAGTGGAGCGTGATTTTTAAACCAGTTCTTTCCTTAATTTTTTTAATTGCTGGGATATAGTCTATCAAAGGAATTGTATGATTTGAATCAAAACCTCCGCTTAAGAGGAAACCAACGGCATTATTTTTGTAAAGCATTTCTCCTAAGTCTAAAAGTTGATTTGCACTTTCAACTGGTAACATAGATTCTAAGAGTCTGCCCTGACAATGGGCACAATTCAGTCCACAGGATTTCCCGGTGAGTGATACACCCGGGAAATTTCCTTTAATACCATTATAGTGAAACATTCCTGGTATATAGAATGTAATTTTCTTCCCGTGGTGAGAATATGATATCTCTCTTGCCTTTTTTGCAAGATTTTTTAAATCATCCATAGTATTCAGGGAATGACACCCAGCATTCTTTTAAAATATCTGTTATTCTGTTCCAGTTCTTTTCCATTAACTCCCTCTTTTTTATTGCTCGATTCAATTCTTCAAGATAGATATTCTGCCATTCCTTTCCATAAATATTTAGTAAATTCAAATCATTTTTTTGCAGTGTTTTTTTAACTGCGTCCGCAGCAAATTTCGCACATAATACTGCTTGAGAAATGCCCGCCCCGGTGATTGGATGGGTCTGTCCTGCGGCATCGCCAACGAGTAAGATATTATTTTTTATGGTTTGAACCGGCCCACCTACAGGGATCAAACCAGTGACAGTTTTTAAAGGTGTATTAAGAACTTTTTTATCTTTTACAAGTCTTTCAATAAATTGAATAAATAATTCCTTAACTTTTATTTTATAACCAATTCTCACACCCAATCCAACATTAGCACTTTGTTTTTTGGGAAATAACCAGGCATAACCACCGAAAAATTTTTCATCAAAATAAACTTCGGTATGTTCCATTTTTTCAATTAACGGTAATTCTTGTTGATAGGCAACGACATAATCTTTATAGCGTCTGTTTATAAAACGACTTACCCGGGAATTTGGACCATCGGCACCGATAATGATTTTGGCTTTTATTTCTATCATTCTACCATTCTGGGAAAGCAGAATTTTATCGTTTTCAATTCCAAGGAATTTTGTTTTTAGCCATAAACGAGCACCGGCTTTAACTGCATTCAATGTTAAATATTTATCAAAAATTGCACGATTCAGAATATAACCCGGGGCAGAAAACGCATATGAACGATTATCCGGGAAATATATCTTCAATCCCTTTATTTCATTTGCAATTGCATCACTTGGGATCGTTATTTCTTTTGAAAGAAGGGCAGGAATATATTCTGCACATTGAACCGGAACTCCAACTTCTTTCTTTTTATCAACCATTAGGACTCTAAAATTTTCGCGGGCAATATGCCAACCTGTTGTTGCTCCCGCGGGTCCAGCACCAACAATTAGGACATCATATTCCATCAAGCACCTTCCTTAATAATTCCAAATTTAGATTCGTCTGATTTTCAAATTCACCTTTGTAGGCAAAAGTTGCCTTACCTAAATCATAACAAGTTTCGTTATATATGTCAAGTAGTATTGCTGGAATGCCTGCAGACTCAAATCTATCCTGATGTTTTGTATAGAATTGTTCGCAGCAGCATCCAATATATCCTGATGCCTTGTTCCTTTTTAATTTTCTAAGTTTTGCAATTAAATCTTCAAAACTCGTAATCGTAATCGGTTTGATATTTAATGCAATGGCGATTCTGTATGCATCGCCGACTGTACAATCATCGCACATCTCGCACTGGTCTTTATACCGATAAGAGCACTTGGTTGATTTGGCACAATAGGGGAGAAGTAGATAATTGGGTTTATTTTTAAGGATTCCTTCGTATGAACCATTGACAAGGAATATGTGATTTGATTGTTCGGGTGAAATACCGAGTTCTATGATATTCAATTTTTCAAAAAGACCATCTATAATCTTTATAAAATCTTCAATCTTTACATAAGGTATATAAAGATTTTTATAATTCTGAAAATATTCTTTTATTTTATTAATGATCAATTCTTTTTCCAGGGGCATCTCTTTAAATACTGCCTCAAGGTCAAATATTGCCCGTGATGGATAGGCAAAAAAGTCACCCATAAATATGACACTTTGAATTCTTTTTTGGCGCAGATTCAGCGTAAAAAATGCCTTGATTTTTCCCGCCTTGCTCAGGCGAGTAATATAAAGCACAGGTTGTTCAGATATTGGCGCCCTGACTTTGTATATCCATTTATCTGAACGGAATTTTTCCAAATAGGCGGGCAGTGAGTTTAATTCCAGTACTGTCAAATTTGATTTTATTAATTTTATACCAAAATCTTTCTCAAAACTTTTTTTGATCAGCCCTTTCAGAATTTTAATATCGGGTGTATAGCCGAGTTCCCATTTAATACAGGTTACCCTTTCTTTTAAGGAATCAATCTCATGCCTTTTCAGTTTTTCAATCGGGATACGGAGTGCCCTTAGCATTGTATCAACATCAAAATCAACGAGTAGCGTTCCCTGAAATAAAAATGCATTTCCCCATTCAACACCCCCGGTACCAGATATTTTCCTGCCATTTACTTCTATATCATTTCGTCCCCTGAAGTTCGCATTTATTCCAAGTTGCCCGAGCATATTGATTATGGGTAAAGAAAGTTTTTTAAACAATTCAACATTGGGCATAGAATTATTGAAAAAATCTTTACTACAGATTATCTCCCAGCCCAATTGAGTTTTGTCAAAAAAGATAGCACCACCACCGGTTATACGGCGGTTTATATCAATGCCCATTTTGTTACAATAATCAATCCTGATTTCTTGTTCAATTGACTGATGGAATCCAACAAGGGTAGCCGGGGGACTAAATTGCAGTATTCTCAATGTATTCGGTATTTGATTTTTTGCACGCAGTTCAAGGAGCATTTCATCAATAGCCATATTTTCTGCAGCATTTAAAACCCCTGTATCAAGAAGACGCCAAATTCTATTATCCATCAATATTTATTATGGATAATTGAAAGAACAATACCGATTCCAATGAAACAGGAAAGGAGTGCAGAACCACCGTAACTGATGAATGGCAGTGGTACACCGGTGATTGGAAGTATGCCGAGCGTCATACCCATATTTATGAACGCCTGATACCACAACCAGGACATAATCCCAATGACAACAAGGCTTAGAAATTTATTCTTTGTTTCGCGTGCAATCCTTAAGAGCTTATAAAAAAGAAAGATATACAACAATACAGTTATTAAAATTCCAATCAATCCAAACTCTTCACCAATACAGGAGAAGATAAAATCCGTGTGTCGTTCGGGTAAGAATTCTAACTTTTTCTGGGTGCCGGATAGAAATCCCTTGCCAAATAAACGTCCTGATCCGATCGCAATCTTTGATTGTATGGACTGCCAGGAAATTCCCTGGGGGTCGATCCAGGGCGAGAGAAATGCAATGATTCTTTTTTGCTGGTATGATTTTAATGAATGCCAGATAATCGGAGTTATGAGTCCAGCTATTGGGTTAGCAATTAAATGGTAAAGTATTTCAGTTAATTTTTTTCTTGAATAAACGAAGATGCCAAAGATTATCATAAATCCGAGCCATGTATATATAGAAAAACTTGTTATAGCCGAAATTATCGGCGAGAAAAATATTAAGATTTTCTCAAATGGCATGCCTGCCCAGAAAAGCATAATACACATAATCGGGAAAAAAATCTGGGCGGCTCCAAGGTCGGGTTCAACGAAAATAAGAAAAGAAGGGATTGCTATGATGATTATCGGGATAAAAAAATCAGTAAACTTATCAATTTTTTTTCTTTCGCTTAAATAAGTTGCCAGGAATAAGATCGTTCCAATCTTAGCAAATTCTGAAGGTTGTAGAGAAAAAAAGCCAATATTGAACCAGCGCCTTGGATAACTTGATGCATAGACCAGGACAATCAAAGTTAAAATACAGGTAAAGATATATATCGGTAGGGCAAATGTCTGCCAGAATCGGCTTGAGAATCTGCTTATCATTAGACAGATTAATACCGCAACACCGAGCCATAGTGCCTGCCTTGTGAAATAGCTGAGGCCACCCGTTGAAAATATCATTGCCAGACCAAGTAGAGAAATTATCGTGCTGATTATTAAAATACTATAATCTTTTCTATTCACTGCTGAGCCTCTTGTTTATTTCGTAATATGTTTTTATTATCTTACCCACAATCGGTGCTGCAACACTTCCACCATGGCCGGCATTCTCTACAACAACACAGACAAGTATTTCGGGATTTTCTTTTGGCGCATAACCGACAAACAGAGAATGGTCTTCACCATGTGGATTTTCAACAGTCCCTGTTTTACCGCTGACTTCAAAACCCTGAACCTGCGCCATCATTCCAGTCCCCCTTGCTACAACCCCGCTTAGTGCCTCACGCACCAATTTTAATGCATCAATCTTTTTTTCTATTTTTTTACTGCCTGTGTTTAAATTTTTATTTAAGTGGGGTGTGACAATGCTATTTTCCTGATTGGCAAATATGGTGTAAGCCCGGGCAAGTTGAATTGGTGTAGCAAGCATGTCTCCCTGACCAATGCTCAGATTAAATATATGACCTTCGGTCCAGTTTTTGCCATAGCGTCTTTCCATCCATTTGCGCTCGGGCACAAGTCCAACTTTCTCTTGAGGGAAGTCAATACCCGTGGGTTTACCAAAGCCGACTTCAAAGAGGATGTCGGTTATATTGTCAATTCCTAAATATCTGCCAAGTTGATAAAAATATACATCACAGGAATAAATAATTGCATCAATGAGGTTGAGACTGCCATGTATTTTCCAGCATCGGAAATAACGATTGCCCAATTTCAAACCACCCCTGCAGGGGTCAAATCTTTTTTCTGCTCCAATCATTCCTAAATCAAGGGCACCAAGCGCAAGGAATGGTTTAATCGTTGAACCTATCGGATAACAACTCATTGTTACACGGTTATAGAGCGGTGCTTCTTTGGGATTATTTAGTGCCAGCCATTCTTCATCAGTAAGTCCGTGGACAAACCGATTCGGGTCGAAACCGGGTTTTGAATAGAAGACATAAATCTCACCATTTTGCGGATTCATTGCTATGGCAGATGCCTTTGGATAATCTTTTAGAAATTTTGCTGTAGAATCGGTTAATTCAAGGTCAATCGTTGTATATAAATCATTACCAGGAATCGGCGGGATTGGTCTGTATTCGGGAACCTTGCCTAATTCCCTTCCTTTTACATCTACCTCAATGTAATCTATTCCATCCTTGCCTGCGAGTATTCCTTCATACTGTTGTTCTATTCCTATTCTTCCGATATAATCACCTATTTTATATTCTTTGAGTTGTTTCAATTCCAGGTCAGTTATTTCACTTACATAACCTAACAAGTGGCATAGAAGTTGATTGTAAGGATAATTACGCACGGGTTCAACACCAACTTCAACCCCTGGTAATTCTTCAATCTTTTCTTCAATTATAGAAATCTGTTTGAAAGATACATCACGGTTGATCTTCACTGAGACATACGGATTTTTCTCTATTTTAAGTTTTTTTTGAATCGTATTGATATCAATTTCTAATATTCGTGCTACTGTTTCAATAGAATTTTTATCAACCAGTGCAGGAATTATTGACACATAAAATGCCGGTCTCATATTGGCAATTTCTTTACCCCAGCGGTCATAGATTTTACCACGTGGCGCTATGATATATTTTTTCTTAATTCTGTTTTCTTCCGAAAGTCTATAATATTTTGTTCCTTCAAAAATCTGTAATTTTAAACTGAAAAAAAGGATCACGGCAAAAGCCCCGAACAATAATGTTTGTAAAAATCGGTAGGTTTTTAATTCCTGATCCATACATTAAAACATATTTTTTGTAAAATAAATATTACTGGAAGGGCGAAAATAATTGTTAAAACAGCCGTATTCCACATTATTATTCTTCCCGGGATTATATATGCAGTAAGCACTCTGACAAAATAGAATATAATAAAAACTACTATCAAAGTTAATGGCTCACGCACAAAATAATTTTTTATAAAAACTAATCCCTGTGTCAGGATTAAGAAGATTAATATATTTACTCCAAGTGACACCGGATAATATAGGTCCATTAGCAAACCTACAAAAAATGCAAATAATATAGAAAATCTACTATCTTCATTTAAAACAACAAAATAGACGAGAATCGTTAAGAAATCAACCGCCGAATTAATCGGAAGGAAAAAATAGACGAGTATAAAATAAAGCAAAAATCTCATAAAATTTAATAAATCACATAGACATAGTGCAATTTATTAATGCTTATTGCTGGCTCAATTATCACTTCTTTAAAGAATAAATCATCTTTTTCCTTTACTAAAGAGACAGTTCCGATCATTAATCCTTTAGGAAGATTTTCACTCAGTCCAGATGTATAAATAGAATCGTTTAAAATTACATCATCATTGACCTTTATGTATTCAAAATGAAGTTGTTTTTTTCTTTTTACCATTCCATATATCCCTGAGCGTGAATCTACCGCACTAATGGCAAAACCAGGATTTTCAATTGTTTCAACGACTCCGGCATTTTCCGAGAGTGATTTAACCCTGCCGATGATTTTGTTCTGGAGCACTACTGGTGCATTTTGAGATAATCCATCTTTATACCCCCTGTCAATATACAGAAATCCATTGAAATTCTGCGGGTCTCTGCCAATTACATTTGCCTTCAGAAGTCTCAACTGCAGATATGAAATTGTGTCAGAGACCATTAATGAATTTAAACTGCTTTTTACTATTTGATTTTCAATCTGTAGTTTACTTATTTCTGATTCAAGCAGGTCTATCTTCTTCTGCGAAACATTGAGATACTGGAAATAGTTAAAGATTAGTTTGAGTGGAAAGAGTAAGACCTCAGACAGACGGGTACTTAAATAGAAGTCAACATTTTGATTTAATATAATAAATACAAGCGAAATGACTAATAGGGAACCGAATATTAAGAGTTGAACCCTGGACAACTATTCTCTCTTCAAGGTAAAAATTACTTTTTCATATTTTTGCATATCTTCCAGGATTTTACCTGCACCATAGACAACTGCCTTATTTGGTTCTTCTGCTACGGTGACCGGAAGATTCGTTTCTTCACGGATCAATGTATCAATTCCTCTCAATAACGAACCTCCACCTGCCATATAAATTCCAGAATTAACAATATCTGCAGCAAGTTCAGGAGGAGTCTTTTCGAGTGTAATCCTCACCGCTTCAATGATCATTGAAAGCGGTTCTTGAATTGCTTCTCTTACTTCATGGCTCGTTATTTTTATTGTCTTGGGGATACCTTTTACCAGGTCACGCCCCCTGACCTCCATTGTTTTATCTTCTTCGGTTGGGAATGCATTTCCTATTGCAATCTTTATTTCTTCTGCAGTTTGCTCTCCAATAATTAAATTGTAATTCTTTTTTATATACTGAACTATCGCATCATCCATTTCATCACCGGCAACCCGGATTGAGTTATTTGTTACAATACCGGAGAGTGCAATGACCGCAATCTCTGTGGTTCCGCCACCGATGTCGATAATCATATTTCCCTGGGGTAAATGAACAGGAAGATTGATACCGATTGCCGCGGCGATTGGCTCAGATACGAGATATACTTCTCGGGCACCTGCAGCCTCTACCGAATCCCGCACCGCCCTTTTTTCAACTTCAGTGATACCTGATGGCACACAAATAATGACCCTGGGTCTTGTAAAAAGCTTCTTCTGTTGAATTTTTTCAATAAACGACCTTAATAACAATTCTACCATTTCAAAATCGGCAATGACCCCATCTTTCATCGGTCTGATTGCCCTGATATCTTCCGGAGTTTTTCCCAGCATCCGTTTTGCCTCTTCGCCAACCGCCACACACTTTTTTGTTTTTACATCAACCGCAACCACGGTGGGTTCATTCAAAACAATACCCCTACCATGGACATAAATAAGTGTTGTGCATGTTCCAAGGTCTATTGCGACATCACTTAAAAAATGGCTCCTTAAATTCTTAAAGAAATTGACAATATTGAACCCCAAAGGATGCCTCCTTGCAGTATATATTATCTAATTTTTTAAGAATGTCAAGAAAGACAAGTAATAATTATTATTGTATTGACTGAACAAAAAAACTGAATATATTTATTTGTGGCTAAAAAATTCAAACCAGGACCATATAATTATTGTGATTATCGCTGTGAGCGGTGCAATGAGAAAGAACACTGCCGGGTATATAAAGAAAATCAAGAGCGTTTATTAGAACACTATCTAAAAGGTGAAGACCCGAATGACCCTGATGTATTTTTAAACGATTTAAAAGAAATATTTGAAAAGACACAGGAGATGATAAAACAGGCGGCAGCTGAGCAGGGTATTGACCTTAGTGATATTCCGGACGAAGAGATTAAAGAGGTTGACCCCCGCACATATGTTATATATAACCTTGCCTATGAGTATTTCGATCGGGCGCACAAATTAATAAAAAAATTAGAAGCAGAAGGTATACCCGAAGAGATTGAAGAAGAATTTGAAGATTTTGTCTGGTATCACACACTACTTGTGGCAAAGACCGGAAGATTGGTAAGTAGTTTTGATGACGAATTTTTTGACCCGGAGGCAAAGGAAGTTGAGGAAGAGGGGACACTTCAGGTTATCAACAAAGGTATTAATCTTTCAAAAAACGCCCTTAATAAAATGCTCAATGAATTACCGGACGATTTTCAGGATATAGTTGATTTGCTTGATATATTGAAAAGATTTGAGACCCAGATAAAAACCGATATCAGACAAAAGATTGATGATATACAAGCAAATTATTGATTCTGAAAATTGAGTTTCTGATAACCAAACGGAGTTATCTATAAATGGTTGATAAAATTTTAGAAAATGTAAAAAATACGATTGATGAATACAAAATGTTCAGGGGGGTGCAAAAGGCAGTTATTGGTTTCTCATCCGGTCCAGATTCGGTATGCCTTGTTGATATTTTAAAAAGCCTATACGGAAATAAAATTAAATTTTCTCTTGTGTATATCAATCACGGACTGAGGTCGAATCGAATATTGAAGAAAGAAGAAAGATTGACCGAATATTATGCAAAAAAATATCAATGCGATTTTAAAATAATTAAAATAACTGTTATCAAGGGTAAAAAGGGAATTGAGGCAGAGGCAAGAGAAAGGAGATACAGGGCATTGATTGATTATGCCCAAAGGATTTCTGCACAGAGGATTGTCCTTGGTCATAATCTTGATGACCTCATAGAAACCTTCTTCATAAATCTGATACGGGGTAGTGGTAATATAGGTTTACAGGCAGTACCACCGGTCCGGTTGCCATTTGTCCGACCAATGATTAATGTGAGAAAAAAAGAAATTTTAGAATATCTGAAAAAAAGAAAATTAAAGTTCTCAAAAGATATTTCAAATTTAAATACTGATATTCGCAGAAATTTTATCCGATACAAAATAATACCACAATTTATTAAGTTGAATCCCAATATATATGAAACAATAAAAAGGGAGATAGAAATTCTCCACAATGATGAAGAATTTTTGCAAAAGATAGTTGAACGGGTCTATAAAAAACTTGTTTACAGAAAGAAAGATGGTTTTACTCTTGACTTAGGTCGTTTAATGTATTATAATAAAGCAATAGTAAATAGAGTTGTTATGAAAATTATAAAGGAGTTGAAGGGCGACCTTTCGGGAATTGAGAGTAAACATATATCGGCAGTGTTGAGTCTAAAGGATAAAAGTAGTGGAAGGAAAGTTATTTTGCCTTATAATTTGTATGCACAAAGAATTTTTGATAAGGTTTTTATCGGAATAAAAAATGAGGGGTTAAAAAATAAGTTAAAAATTAAATTAAAGATCGGTGAATCTGTTGATATTGGAAGATTTGTTGTTAAGGGTGAAATTTTAAAAAATTTTGATTTAAAAAAAAGGCAGGATAATTGCGAAGTGTTTGATTTTTCGCAGATTTATCCGCCACTTGTTTTAAGGAATAGAACAGAAGGAGATATAGTCAAGATTAAAAACGGTACAAAAAAATTAAAGAAGATATTGAATGAAAAAAAAGTTCCTGCCAATGAACGGAATAGTGTGGTCGTGTTGTGCGACCGAAAAGGAATACTCTGGGTGATTGGAATTTATCGTGCTTATCGGGCATTTATAAATAACAAGACAAAAGATATACTGAAGGTGGCGCTTGAATATACTTATTAAAGAAGAAGATATTAGAAAAAGGATTAAAGAAATAGGTCTGGAGATAAATAATGACTATAAGAATAAGAATCCCATTCTTATCGGTGTGCTTAAGGGCGCTTTTGTTTTCCTCGCAGACCTTTTACGGGAACTAAATATACCGGTGGAGATAGATTTCCTGGGTATTTCAAGTTATACCGGGACAAAATCAAGTGGTGTTGTCAGAATTACTCAGGACCTTTCTCTTAATATAGAAGACCGTGATATAATTTTGATTGAAGATATTGTAGATTCAGGCAGGACGCTTGATTATATTATCAATAATTTAAGAACAAGAAAACCCAGAAGCATTGCGGTTTGTACATTGTTAAATAAAAAAGATGCCCGTGTGATTGAAGTTCCGTTGACTTATATTGGTTTCAATATTCCTAAGGTATTCGTTGTTGGTTATGGGCTTGATTACGAGAATAAATTCCGCAATTTAAAATACATTGGAGTTTATCATGGCGAATAAGAAACAACCGAAAAGCAAAGCCTGGCAGACAGCAATCGTGTGGACACTTCTCGTGCTTGTTGTCTGGTTCGGGATACAATATTTTTCTGGACAGAGCGGACGTTCGGCAAACATTCCATATTCTGTTTTTATCAGGGAATTGCGAATAAGAAATGTTGAAAAAGTCACAATTTCTGAACGTTCAATAAAAGGAACCTTCCGTAGTCCGATACCTTATGATGGTAAAAATTATAGCGAATTCACGACATTGATACCATTTGAGGATACAAAACTAACTGATGAGCTCTTGAAATATAATGTTGAGGTTTTTGTAAAACAGCGTTCAGGCTGGACTGATATATTAATTGGAATTATTCCCTGGATAGTGCTCATTGGAATATGGGTATTATTCTTGAGGCAAATGCAGTCGGGACAGAATAGGGCTTTAGGATTTGGTAAGAGCAGGGCAAAGATTGTTTTGGAAAACAAACCTTCAACGACATTTAATGATGTCGCAGGTGTGGAAGAGGCAAAGCAGGAGTTACAGGAAGTTATTGAATTTTTGAAAGAACCGAGAAAATTTACCAGACTCGGCGGGCGTATCCCTAAGGGCGTTCTTTTATTGGGACCACCAGGTACTGGTAAGACACTTATGGCAAGGGCAGTGGCTGGCGAAGCGGGCGTTCCATTTATTTCAATCAGTGGTTCAGATTTTGTAGAAATGTTTGTGGGTGTTGGTGCATCCAGGGTCAGGGATTTGTTTGACCAGGCAAAAAGACATTCACCCTGCATTGTATTTATTGACGAGATTGATGCAGTTGGCAGATTACGCGGTGCAGGTCTCGGTGGGGGACATGATGAGAGAGAACAGACTTTAAATCAATTGTTGGTAGAAATGGACGGATTTGAAGTGAACGAAGGGATAATATTAATGGCGGCAACGAATCGCCCCGATATACTTGATCCGGCTTTATTGAGACCTGGCAGGTTTGACCGTGTAATTGTTCTTGATCGACCAGATGTCAGAGGAAGGTTGGGAATCTTAAAAGTTCACACGAGGCGCATTCCACTTGCTCCGGATGTGGACCTTGATATTCTTGCCCGTGGCACACCGGGTTTTTCTGGTGCTGACCTGGCAAATATGTGTAATGAAGCCGCACTTCTTGCAGCACGAAGGAATAAAGACAAAATTACTATGCAGGAATTTGAAGATGCAAAAGACAAGATTCTTATGGGGGTTGAAAGAAAAAGTTTGATAATATCAGAATACGAAAAAAGACTCACTGCATACCACGAATGCGGGCATGTTCTTGTATCAAAATTTCTTTCTGGAATGGACCCAATACATAAGGTTACGATCATACCAAGGGGTATGGCACTCGGTGTAACCCAGGCATTACCGATTGATGAGAGAAGGACATATTCAAAGACATACTGTTTCAATCAGCTCGCATTTATGCTTGGTGGAAGGGTCGCAGAGAAAATTGTTCTTGGCGATCTATCTACTGGTTCGGGTAATGATATTGAAAAGGCAACAAAACTTGCACGCAAAATGGTATGTGAATGGGGAATGAGTGAGAAACTTGGTCCTTTAACCTATGGTGAAAAACAAGAAGAAATCTTTTTGGGTAGAGAGATTGGAATTCATAGAGATTATTCAGAAGAGACTGCCCGGGAGATTGATGAGGAAGTAAAGAATATAATAACAAAGGCAGAGCGGATTGCTGAAGATATAATTAAAAGCAATATTGATAAATTGAAGCTACTTGCAGAAAAATTATTGGAGAAAGAAATTCTTAATGGTGAAGAAATAGATGAGATAATAGGGCTGAAGAAGGCGAGAGATGAAAAGGGTGAAGAAGGTGGAAAAGGGGTAAATAGGGGTGAAGAAGGGAAGGGAAGATAATAATGGACAAGAAAAAAATTGAACAGGCAGTAAGAATTATCCTCAAGGCGATTGGTGAGGATTTGAATCGTGATGGTTTAAGAGATACACCCAGACGTGTTGCAGAAATGTATGAAGAAATATTCTCCGGAGTAAAACAGGACCCCAAAAAGGAGCTCAAGACCTACCGGACAAAAAATGAAGACGAGATGATTTTGATAAAGGATATACCCTTCTATTCAATCTGCGAACATCATTTATTACCATTTTTTGGCAAGGCACATATTGTATATATTCCAAAGGAGAACAGGGTTACTGGTTTTTCAAGTTTAGTAAGGGTTATTGATGTGATGGCAAAGAGGCCATTACTACAGGAGCGCTTGACCCATGAGATCGCTGATTTTTTAATGGCGAACTTGAAACCGATGGGGGTCCTTGTTGTGATTGAGGCAGAGCATTTATGCCTTTCAATGATTGGGGTAAAAAAACCAGGAACTTTGACTGTTACTTCCGCAATTCGCGGTGTGATGCAATCCGCAGCGACCAGGGCTGAGGCATTTTCTTTGATAAAAGGTAAATAGCACGGAGTTGTTAAAAGAAAAGGGGCGGTTCTGCCGCCCCTTTTCTTTTTAATCCACAATTACTTCCCGGGTGAGAAGTATGGAAAATCGGGTTTATTCTGATAAGCGTAGGTTACGTCAACTGTTGCTGCCGTAGAATCGTAAGCATCAATATGGAGTTTCACATAATTGTTCTCTTCGGTTTTAAAGACGATTAGGTCACCAACAACAAACGGCTCATGGTCCTTAGCAATTTCAGATGGTGTAACTTGATACAGACTGTCAAGGTGCTTTTGACCGAAATTTTTCATAAGCGTTGTCCTTGGCGAAAAACCAGATGCAGTTCTTCTTGATGCTGAATTCACCTGGAGTGTGTCTGCGAATCTTTCAAAGAATACATCTGCTCCAGGGAAGACATTTAGAGATTCACTTGTTACCACACCGGTCTCAAATCTCAGACCGCAGTTTTGTTCATTCTGGTTGTTGGGATAAAGTTCAAGATGGACTGTAACTGTAAATTCTGGTCTCGGAGATGCTTTGACAAAAGGAACACTTGTATTATAACTACCAACCTTATCATCTTTGTTTACAGTTCTAACCTGGATATAATAGATACTATCTTTGCTTAAATTGGTGGCTGTGTAAGAATTTGTGGTAATAACTGTTGTGTTATGGGCATTAAGATCTTCGCCATCTTCGGATAAAAGAACAGTTGAATCTGTGGAGACATATACATTGTAACCGCTGAAATCAGAATGTTGAGTAACGGTGGTATCTTCTTCCCAGACTACAGTTACTGATGCAGTGTCCATTATTGTTGCAACAATTTTTGGTGCGGCGAGTTTTTCGGCTTCACCGCCGCAACCAACGAGTATAATCATTGCCATAAAGGCAATAACACCAAACATTAATCTCTTCATTTTTACTCCTTTCATTTTCTGCTGTGCAGAAATAAATTCACACTGATTTTCACGGATGCAAACGGATTATGCCGTTTTACACCCACCGGATGTTCTCAGGCACATCCGCAAAGCCCTTTAAACCACCTTTATGTATTTCCGTCCATCACCTCCTTTTTGAAATAATCTTTTATGATATATTATACCCAATATTCAATTTTTGTCAAGTAGTATTTTACGACTCTTCTTCAAATTTTATAAAATGTTTTATTTGGGTTCAATAAAATCTATGCGTAAGAGTGTAGTGGCAGACCTTGGTCTGCATTAGAACTTGTAGTGGCAGAGTTTACTCTGCAATAATCAATGTTGAGCAAGCTCAACCACTACAGAGTTGAACGATTGATGGTAGTGGCAGACCTTGGTCTGCAGATATTTAAAAGCCGAGTAAACCCCGTTAGAATACTTCGTCTTCTAACAGGATGGCTCAACGGGGCAATCAGCGGACCATTCTAACGGGGTAAACTCGGCCACTACATTTAATCCATATTAATAAATTGACATTAAAAGCTAAAAATGATTTGAATAAAAATGGAAAGGGTATAGGAAAGGAAAATTAAATCTTGACAGGAAAGGTTTTTTAACTATAATTTTAATATAACTGTGGGGGTTTGTGCTAAAGAATTTTGCTTTGCGTGTTACGATTATTTATATGATAGTCGCAGGACTGTATATTATGTTTTCAGACAATATTGTTTTAAAGTTTACAACCGATCCTGCTAAACTTACAGTGATACAAACATATAAGGGATGGGGTTATGTTATTGTAACGGGTTTGTTAATATATTTTTTAATACAAAATCAACTTGCAAAACTCAAAAAGACTGATACCCTTTTAAAAAAGACAGAAGAGTTGAATAAAAAATTGAATAAAATAAATAATGAATTAAAGGAACTTGATCTGCGACGCAATATATTCATTTCTTCAATGGGACATGAGTTAAGAACGCCGCTTAATTCTATTATCGGATTTACTGATGTATTATTAAAAGAATATTCGGGCAAACTCAATGAGGAACAGAAAAAGCAGTTGACGATAGTGAAAGACAGTTCAAGACATTTATTATCATTAATCAATGAATTGATTGATGTTGGTAAGATCGAAATTGCCGGTGAACGATTATCACTTGGTAAATTTGATTTACAAAAATTGATATACGAGACTATAGAATCACTAAAACCGATTGCGGAAAAGAAGGGTATAGCAATTCAAATGAGATCTAAAAGTAAGGTAGAGATTCTATCTGACGAAAAGAGAGTAAGGCAGATTCTTATAAATTTCATAAACAACGGTATAAAATTTACTGATAAAGGGGGGATAGATGTTGATGTTATTGACGGAGAAGATTTTGTGCATATAATAATTAAAGACACCGGCATAGGTATGAGTAAAGAAGATATAAAATATTTATTTGAGCCTTTCAGTATTGGTAAATTTAAAAACAGACCGGATGTAGAGGGTGCAGGTCTCGGATTGTATATCTGTAACCGTATTATAAATTTACTACATGGTGAGGTCTTTGTGGAAAGCGAGTTGAATAAAGGAACAAAGTTCACAATAAAGTTGCCCAAAAAACTGGAGGTACGATGAAGATTCTTGTTGTTGATGATAAAAAAGAAGAGAGGTATCTATTAGAGACCATTCTTAAAAATAATGGATTTGAAATTGTTTGTGCAGAAAATGGGAAAAGGGCGTTAGATATACTCCAGGAAGAGAAGATTGATATAATTATCTCTGATATTTTGATGCCAATAATGGATGGGTATACATTCCTGTCAAAGTGTAAGGGAGATGAAAGGCTTAAAAATATACCATTTATATTTTATACAGCGACATATACTTCAGCAAAAGATGAAGAATTGGGGCTAAAACTCGGTGCCGACCTGTATATTAGAAAACCGATTGAAGTTGATGAATTCCTGAAAATTTTAAAACAGGCAATATCTGATTTTATTGAGAGGAGAACTCTTCCGAGGACAATCATTACTGAAAAAACAGAAGAGGTTCAAACACTTTATAACCAGGTCCTTATTCAGAAACTTGAAAAGAAACTTATAGACCTTCAAAAGATACAATGGCGCTATAATCTTATTATTGATCATATAGATGATTTTATCTACTGGCTTGATGAAAATGGATACTTTACCGCCGTCAATCCGCAGGTTAAAATGTTGGGTTATACACCGGAAGAAATTATAGGAAGACATTTTCGTGAATTCCTTACACCAAAAGGGTTGGAAGTTGCCCAAAAACATTTTGAAAAGGCAAAAGCAGGACAGTCTATGCAGGATGAATATACTGTTGAATTTTTACATAAAGACGGCTCAATTGTATTGTTGAATATAAAGGTATATACAATAAAAGAAAACGGTAAATTTATTGGGAGGTTCGGTATTGCTCGAGATATAACGAAGATAAAAGAAACAGAAAAAAAATTAAAGGGGAGTGAATTTAAATATCAGTTACTTTTTAAAAATATTCCGGTCGGGGTATTTTACTACGACAAAAATTTGATTTTAACTGATTTCAACGAACGTTTTGTTAAGATTTTAAATTCTACTTATGAAAAATTGCATGGTCTTGACCTAAACAAAATTAAAGACAGGCGTATTCTACCTTCAATCAAATCGGTTCTTGAGGGTAAAGAAGGCGAATATATTGGGTATTATGAAGCAACAACCAGCGCAAAAGTGATATATGCAGAAATGAAATGTGCACCGGTATATGATGAGAATAATAATATAGTTGGTGGGATTGGATTGGTTCATGATATAACTGCCCAGCATGATGCTGAAGAAAAGTTGATAGAATCGCTTAAGAAAAATCAGCAATTCCTTGAGGGAACTGTTCATGCCCTTGCTTCAGCGGTTGAAAAAAGAGATCCTTATACAGCGGGCCATCAGAAAAGGGTTGCTCAACTTGCCTGTGCAATAGCTAAAGAACTAAACCTTAATGATGATATTGTTCAGTGTTTGAATATTGCCGGTATTCTCCACGATATTGGGAAGATATATGTCCCGGCTGAGATTTTAAGTAAACCAGCAAGACTTACAAATGCAGAGTATGATATTGTTAAAGAACATCCCAAGATCGGTGCCGAAATTCTTAGACCGATAGAATTTCCCTGGCCGGTTGCGGAGATAGTATTACAACATCACGAAAGATTTGATGGCTCTGGTTATCCTTCTGGTTTAAAATTAGATAAAATTTTGCTTGAGGCAAGGATACTTGCAGTTGCGGATGTGGTTGAGGCAATGATGACCCACAGACCATATAGACCTGCCTGGGGTGTTGATGTAGCATTGAATGAGATCATAACGAATAAAGGTACACTCTACGATTCAAATGTTGTTGAGGCCTGCGTAAGATTATTTAAGGAAAAAGGATTTAAATTTTAGAGTCCTTTATTTTTTTTATATCTTCGGCAATCGCTCTTTTCAGAGATTCATCATCAGTAAATTTTTTTATCGCCCGCAATCTTCGGATAAATTCCACGGTAAGTTCTTGGTTGTATAGGTTTCCTGAAAAGTTTAAGATATGAACTTCAATTTCGTTGTGTTTCAAAAACATTGCCCCCTGATAATTTTTGCTGGCAATTTCAAGATTTACTTCATAGACCCCATCAAGGGGTAATAATTTTTCTTTATCAATTAATAGATTTATTGTTGGGAAACCAATTTGAGCACCTTTACCTTTGCCTTTTATTACTTTGCCCGTGATTGTATATTTTCTGCCTAAAAGTTGATTTGCTGCTGGAATATTCCCGAGTAATAAAAGTTCTCTTATCCTTGTGCTTGATATTACGCCATTCTGGTCTTTTATCCTGGGGATTATTTCTATCGCAAATTTATCACGGGCAAGTTCTTTTAACAGGTTTGCATTTCCTTTACGTCCTTTACCAAAATGAAAATTTTCACCAACGATTACGGCTGCTGGCTTTATTAAATTATAGACCAAATTTACAAATTCTTCCGGGGTTTTTTGTGAGAA
This sequence comes from candidate division WOR-3 bacterium, assembly GCA_039802005.1. Lineage (NCBI taxonomy): Bacteria > Pseudomonadati > Caldifarciminota > Caldifarciminota bacterium. Next base: position 25,492 of record JBDRVV010000012.1, on the reverse strand, counting down.
ATCTATGTCAAATTTGAAGTAATAAACAAAATCAATCCCCAGGGAATTCAGGATTTTTTCCTTCTCTTCTTTTGTCGTAAGGAAGAATATTCCATCTTTATGAAGTATTGATACGGGTGGAGGATTGAACGTGATTATACCAGTTTTTCTATGACCACCTGACAGCTTTTTTATTTTATGTATTATTTCCTGATGGGCAAGATGAATACCATCAAAATTACCAAGGGCACAGATTGAATTAAATGTTAAAGCGTCAGTTCTATTGTATATGACCTGCATTTATGAGTTCTTTAAATAGGGCAGATAATATTTTTTTCTTTGCTAAAGAAAGATTGTCTTTCAATCTTATGCCCGCGGCAAGTCTATGCCCACCACCCCCGAATCTGCGCGCAAAATTATTCACATCAAGTAGCCCATCGCTACGTAGACTTATTCTTATACTGTCTTTTTCTTCACGAAAGAATACAGAGATTCTCACACCCTGTATTGCCTGCAAAAAAGATATGAAATTTTCAGATTCTGATATTCGTGCCCGGTATTTATTCAACATTTTCTGTGTGAGGTACATAGTGCCAATGCCATTTTTTATTTCAATTGTTGCCAGGACAGCACTTAAGAGTTTTGTTCCGGCAATTGTTTTTGCATTCAGTTTTTTAACAAGTACGGAAGGTTCTATCCCGAGATTTATCAAATCAGAACATATACGAAGTGCTGTAGAGGTCGTGTTGGGATAAACAAATCCACCAGTTTCATTATAAATACCTGCATAAAAAATTTCTGCAATTCGTCTTTCAATTTTTATATTAAGTTTTTTAAACAATCCATATATAATTTCACATGCCGAAGATGCTTTTTCATCAATGATTGCAATATTCCCGAATTGTTTATTGCTCCGATGGTGGTCAATATTAATGATAAATTTACCGTTCAAAAAATTTAAATTATATTTTTCTTTTGGAAATATCCTATCAATATCGGCGGAATCTACAGCAATCAAAAGATCAAAATGTTTTATAGATTTTGAGAATGTATAATTTTTCGAAAGGAATTGATATTTCTCAGGCAGGGGGGAATGACAGAAAAGATATGGTTTTGTTTTTTGAAAGTGGTTTACAAAATGAGTCATCAATAATGCAGAACATATTCCATCACAATCAGGATCAATATGAGTTGCAATGAGGATTTTTTTATGTGTCTTTATTGCCTTTATCAATCTCTTCAAGGAGTTTATCAATCTTTTCCCCATACTGTTGACTATCGTCAATCATAAATTTTAAATCAGGAATAAATTTTATTCGAATACGATGAGCAAGGGTGGAACGGATAAAGCCTTTCGCACCTTCAAGAATGTGGAGGTCATTTGTGCTATTTCCCATCGTCGTAAAATATACCTTAGCATCTTTCAAATCGGAAGAAACAGTAACCTTTGTAATGGTAACCATTCCCAACCTTGGGTCCCTTATTTCCTGGCTTATGATCAGGGAAATCTCTCGTGCAATCAGGGATGCAACACGGTCACTTCGCATATTATATTATCTTTGATTCAGAATTCAACACAATCACCGAAGGGAAATTCCCAATAAATTCCAAGACATTTCTCAGTGTTGTTTCTACAATTGCCTTCGTATTACTGCAGGTAACTATCGCAAGCTGAGAACGTTGCCACAAATTAGAATCGCCAAACTCACAAATTGCAACATTCATACGATTTTTAACTTTTTCCTTAAGACTCAATAAAATATTTCTTCGCTCTTTAAGTGAATGGCAATTTTCAATATGGAGGTCAATGTCACATATCCCTACAAAAAATCTGCTTTTTTTATTTGCACTGGACATTTAATTATTGCTCTCCAACTTCTGTAGTTTCTTCTATTTTGAAAAATTGTAGCAAATCACCTTTTTGTAAATCCGTTACATTTTCGAGGCCGATTCCGCATTCATATCCGGCCGCAACTTCTTTAACATCTTCCTTAAATCTTTTTAAAGAAATTATTCTGGTCTTTGTTATTTCTTTCCCATTTCTTAATAAAATTGCGACAGCATTTCTGATTACCTTACCATCTTTTATATAACATCCCGCAACTAAACCAATTTTCGGAATACTGAAAACTTCGCGGACCTCACCCTCTCCAATGAAAATTTCTTGAACCTTAGGTTCAAGCAGACCCACCATTGCTGAACGCAGATCATCAAGTGCTTCATATATCAATCTATACGTACGAATCTCCACACCTTCGCGTTCGGCAGCCTCAAGTGCATCAGCATCAGGTCCTACATGAAAACCGACGCAGATCGCACCCGTCACTTCTGCAAGTAAAACATCTGATACGCTTATTTTGCCCACACTTTTATGAATGATGTTGATTCGGGTATCTTCAATTTTCAATTCCTGTAATTTTTCATCCAGAACTTCAAGTGACCCTGCAGTGTCAGCTTTAAGAATTATATTTAATTCTTTAGTTTCACCTTTTTTTATCTTTTCTTGCAAATCAAGGAGGGTTACTTTTGCTTTTCTTGCCTTCATTCTTCTCGATCTTTCTATGAGTTCACGCTGGTATGCAATCTCCCTTGCCTGACGCTCATCATCCACGACCATAAATATTTCACCGGTCTGAGGTAGTCCATCAAATCCAAGCACTACGACTGGAGTGGAAGGCCCTGCCTCATCAATTCTTTTCCTCGTTTCGTTCAAGAGTTCCCGAACCCTTCCTGCCTGACACCCACAGACGAAAGCATCGCCTCTTCTTAAAATTCCTTCCTGAACTAATATTGTGCAAACATTTCCCCTGCCATGTTCAACATTTGCCTCAAGGACAACACCCTTTGCTGTTGTATTTATTGGTGCCTTGAGGTCCATTTCTTCTGCCTTTACAAGAATGGCATCAAGTAAATCATTTATTCCAATGTTTTTAAGGGCGGATGTTTCTACACATATAGATTTTCCACCAAATTCTTCAACAATTACATTCGCCTTCGCAAGTTGTGATTTTACAAGATTTACATTTGCCCTGGGTAAATCTATCTTATTGATTGCTACAATTATTGGAACATTGGCAGCCCGTGCGTGGTCGATTGCCTCAATTGTCTGAGGCATTACACCTTCATCTGCAGCTACAACAAGGACGACTATATCAGTAACCTGGGCACCCCTCGCCCGCATTGTGGTAAAATCTTTGTGTCCCGGTGTATCAATAAAAGTTATTAATTTATCATTATAGGAAATCTGGTAAGCACCGATTTTTTGTGTTATTTTACCATATTCTGACTCTGCTACTCTGAGTTTGGTAATAGCATCAAGGAGTGTTGTCTTACCATGGTCAACATGCCCCATAACCGTGACGACCGGTGGTCTCTTCACCAATTGTAGAGATTTTTCTTCTTCTTTTTTTATCTGTTCTTCCAATGTTACAATCTTCATTTTGCATTTGAATTCATCACAAAGGACTGCAATTGTATCAAGGTCAAGTCGTTGATTCAGACTTGCCATTACCCCGAGGCTCAAACATTTCTTTATCACCTCGCTCGGTGAAACTTCAAGTGCCTGTGCGAATTCAGCTACGGTCATAAATTCAACGACTTCTATTACTTTTTCTTTTGGTGCTTCAACCTGTTTTACCGATTCTTCTTTTTTATAATGTTTCTTTGATTCACCTTTTTCAATTTTTGCAAGAGTTGCCTTTACGGTCTGTCGTACTTCCTTCTCATTTATTTTTTTTATCTTTTCTTTGGGGCGAACGGTGGTTTTGAATCTGGCTACCTCTTTTTTAAGCCTTCTTCTTTCTTCAGCAATCTTATCTTTTACTTTTTTTATTTCTTCATCTGAAAGTACAGACATATGCCCCTTTGCTTTAATGCCAATTTCATCCAGCATTTTTATCAGGGCATCGCTTGACAAACCTAAACTTTTTGCCAAGTCATGGACTTTCTGGGGCATCTTTTATCTCCTTATCTTCATCCTTTGGTTTTTCTTCTTTTTTAGGTTTCAATTTTTCTAATAATTCATTGACACCTTCATCATCTAAAGAAAGCAGTGTCTTTAATTCATCGGGTGTTGCCTTAAGTACACTCAGAACATCTGTATAACCTTTATCAATCAACATCTTTTTCATTTTTTTATTCAGGGTTGCTATGTCCTCAATTTTTGTCTCTTTTAGTTTCTTCTCTTCAAGTTCTTTTTCGTATTCAGATATTTTCTTTATCTCAATATGCAACCCGGTGAGTTTTGAAGCAAGGTCAACATTTACACCATTTTTACCGATAGCCTTTGAGTAATCTTCGTCAGGAACAATTGCCAGAACACTTCCTTCGCCAATCTGTTTGATTTCCTTTACCTTTGCCGGGGAAAGACTGCGGGAGACAAGAAGATTGATATCTTTACTCCATTGTATAACATCAATCTTTTCTTCAGATAACTCTTTTACAATGGATTGTATCCTGCTTCCCTTATAACCTACACAGGCACCGATCGGATCTATTTTGGGGTCGAGCGTCTGGACTGCAACCTTTGCCCTGATGCCGGGCTCACGAACAATTTTTACTATCTGAATAATACCATCTTTTATCTCCGGTATTTCATAAAATAACAATCTTTCTAAAAATTTTGGATCAGTCCTTGATAAAATAATCTTCGGACCCCACTGGGCGCGCTCAACCTTCAAGACAACTGCACGAATTGGAGAATCAAGCCGATAATGTTCACTTCTCATCATCCCATAATATGGAATACTTGCTTCAATCGGACCGAGGTCAACCAGGACTTCATTGCGACTTACGACTTTTACAATCCCTTTTACAATCTCGCCAATCTTCTTCTCGTATTCAGCCATTATTCGGTTTCTCTCGGCTTCGCTGATGCGTTGGGTTAATGCTTGTTTTACCGATTCGATAGCGGTCCTGCCGAGTTCACCTATGGGGATTGGTATTCTTATTTCATCGCCTATATTACATTCCTTAATTTTTTGGGCATCTTCAATTGCGATTTCTTTATCTGGTTCATTGACTTTTTCTACTACTTTTTTTACAAGGTTAATTTTTATTTCTCCTGTTGATTTATTTACATTTACCTCTGATTCAACACCTTTGCCGTATTTCCTTTTTACGCCAGCCTTTATTGCTTCGGCAAGAGAATCAATTACATAATCAAATTTTACCCCGCGAATACGGGCAATGGTTTTGATATTTTCAATTATCAGATTATCTTCGTTTGCCATAATCAATCTCCTCAGTTATCTTTGCTTTTATTATTTCATCATAATTTATAATCAATTCTTCTGCATCTTGGGCAATTCTGACACTATGCTGATTTGCTTCTCTGATATAGCCTTTTATTTTTCTATTTTTTAAAATTATTTCTGCCATTTTACCCCTTGCCCACTGAAAATGCTCGGGTCTGGTCAAATGTCTTTCAATCCCGGGTGATGATACCTCAAGGGTGTATTGAAAATCAATTATATCAGAATTGTCAAGGATATCGGACAATGCACTACTGACCTTTTCACAATCTTTAATAGTGACACTGCCCTGCTCACGGTCGATGAATACTTTTAAAGTTCTTGATACTTCATTAAATTGGATATCGTAAATTCTGAAATCCATTGGTTCCACTATTTCTTTTAATATTGATTCAATTCTTTTCAAATCAACATTATACATTCAAACCTTCCATCAATTTTTCTTTTAATTTCAGACATACTTCTTTAATTTGTTCTTTACCACATTCAATCTTTTGGTCAGATTCCCGTATGTATATGTCAAATTTATTGTTTTTTAATCCCTTAGGTCCTATCGTTACCCTCAAAGGAATCCCGATGAGGTCGGCATCATTAAATTTAATTCCAGCGGATACATCGCGGTCATCAACAATCATTGAAAAATTTGCATCATTTAAGGTTTTAATCACATCATTGCTAATTTTATTTACTCCCTCGTCCTGGGGATTCAGGATCAAAAGATAAATATCAAATGGTGTAATAGACATAGGCCAGATAATTCCTTTTTCATCGCCCTTTTGTTCAACTGCACATGCCATGATTCTTTCCAGTCCTATTCCATAACTTCCCATTACAATTGGTTTTTCCTTTCCTCCGGGGTCAAGAAAATATGCACCCATACTTGCCGAATATTTTGTGCCCAATTTAAATATATGCCCCAATTCAAGGGTACTCTTAATTTGTAATTCCTCACCACATTTTACGCATCGGTCACCTTTTTTTATCTGCCTGATGTTATAATAATTTTTTACATTAACATCCCTGTTAATATCTACACCTTTGATGTGGTAATCATTCTCATTGGCACCGGTGACCATTCCTTTTGTATCTTTCAGTAATTCGTCGGCAATTATGTTAATGTTTGAGATTCCTACAGGTCCGATAAATCCTGGTTCAGCGCCAAAATACTTCTGGATTTCCTCGGCACTGGCGGGTTGATAGTCATTACCAATAATTTTTTTCAATCGCTCTTCGTTTATTTCATAATCGCCACGGATCAAAATGAGAACGGGTTCCTTACCCTGAGCAGTCATAAACATATTTTTTATCAAATTAGACGGTGTAACATTTAAAAATTGACTTACTTCTTCAACTGTTCTTTTGTTTGGTGTTGCTACTTTTTGTAGTTTGCCTTCAGAAAAAGACACATATTCACCAATTCCTTCGGCAATTGCAAGATTTGAACGGTATTCACACTTTGGACACAGAACAATGCTATCCTCGCCGCCTTCCACAATCGCCATAAATTCTTTTGATTCACCGGTCCCCATCAGCCCCCCAGATGCATCAACAATCAAAAATTCCAGTCCGCATCTTTTAAATATCCGTGAATATGCCTCCTTGTGTAGATTGAAACTTTTGTCTAACCCCTCTTCGTCAATATCAAGGCTGTAAGAGTCTTTCATAATAAATTGGCGCGAACGGATAACACCGCCCCTGGGCCTCGGTTCGTCCCGGAATTTTGTTTGAATCTGATACCATATCTGTGGCAAATCTCTATATGAACGGATATGTACCCGGGCGATTTCCGTAATTACTTCTTCATGGGTAGGGCAGAGGCAGTAATGTCTGCCTTTTCGGTCTTTTAACCTGAACATATCATCACCAAAATCTTTCCATCTTCCTGATTCCTCCCATATTTCTTTAGGAGAAAGGGCAGGCATTAAGAGTTCCTGCGCACCAATTCTGTCCATCTCTTCACGAATTATATTCGCAATCTTCAACAATACCCGCCAGGCTAAAGGCAGATAAGTATGAATTCCTGCCCCATGCTGTTTTATAAAGCCCGCGCGAATAAGCAGTTTATGGCTTTTCAGTTCAGCATCCTTCGGGTCTTCCCTTAAAGTTTCAATCAATGCCTTAGATAATATCATAACTATAAATATAACATAAATTTCAATTAAAGTCAATAGTAACTATTAAAAATCAATTCCAATTCCGATTTCTGTTTTTAATGGTGGTTCTAAGGGCGGTTTTTGATGCCAGATTTTTTTATTACCAGCTATTTTTTCCGAATAAATATCTTCCCCTGCGCAGTCAATAAAGATGCCAATGGTTTTGATATAATCTCTTATCGTCCCACGACTTGCTGTACTTGCATTGCCTAATGTTATACCGCCGTGTGTGTGATAATGATCATCGCCTTTGATATCGATAAATAATCCCATCCCATTGGCATTCCCTGCACCAAGACTCAAATTTGGTGCATCATAGTAATCATTTCCCTCATAATCAAAAAGAACGCCGAGTGTAAAATCATGGCCCGCTCCCTGTGCCATATTTTTTGTTCCGATATATCTATCGTTTCCTGTTGAATCTAATAATGCACCAATGGCAAAATGTGCCCCAGCCCCTTGGACATACCATATACCATTATATTCATCATTTCCTCCAAAATCGATTAAAAATCCCATACCAAACCAGTAGCCACAACCCTGACCGAATACACCACAGGTATATTTATCGTCACCGTTCCCATCAATCAACATACCAATTCCACCTGCAAGCGAATGACCATCAGTAAAGTCTGCTCTGACCCCAAATCCTGTTCCCTGACTTAAACTCGCATTATGCTCAGGTGCCTGGAGTGATGGATACTTTAATGTATCGTCACGGGCTATGTAAATGTCGTTTCCTTCTTTATCAATAAGCAAGCCAGCGCCTTTTACGAAACCAAAACCCTGGCATTCTTGAAATCCAATATATTTATCATTTCCTGATATATCCGATACCATTCCAATGCCACATATTCCAGCCCCTATACCATAGATATCTGTATTATATTCATCGTCTCCTGCAAAATCCAAGATTATACCCTGACCGAAGAATCCAGTTCCCAAACCAAATTTCTCAGCATAATATGTGTCATTACCAGTTAAATCAATCACAAACCCATAGCCTGCTATTCCGGTGCCACAACCAATTTCTCCCTTATATTTGTCATCTCCATAGTAATCTATGATAATGGAAACCGGGTGTTTTTTATCTGAAATCCCCCCTGATTCATAAGTGTCGTTTCCACCGAAATCAATGATAAGAAGATAGGGTAGAGGTTGATAGATATCATCATCAATGCTTCCAAGAATTATGATCCCATATTTTGTTTCAATTTTGGTCCTTTTTACAAAACCCTGTTCTTTCATTAAATCAATTGCCGTCTGCAGAACATATGATAAATCCATAGCACCGGCAGCGAGTGCCTTGAAGTCGGTGTTTTCAATAAGATTTTCGAAGTGCCGGTTTGATAATCCATCTTCGTTTGTGCCCATCAATTGGTTGATTATTTGGTCACAATCTTCTTTTGATAAATGCTTGTTGCCTTTATCAATCCATTCAAAAGAATTTTTTATTTCAGTGAGAATCAAATATAAGCCCACTTTAATTGTCTCAGGAATTTGATTAACCGCAACACTATCAACTCCATAAAAATTTTGCAAAAGATTTAAAAATGCTGTATCCATTTCATCCTGTTTGGGTATTGATTTCGTTAAGAGATCATTCTGTCTTTCAATCAATCCTCTTCTCACACCTTCGTCAATCCGCGCCCAGGGAAAATAACTTATTGCCCACAGAGAATCGGCATTATTTAAGATTGTTCGGGATAACATTCGTGTATAATTATCTATCTTTAAAGGGTTATCAATGAATTGGTCGAATAACTTCAGACGAAATTTTCCATATCCGTAAAATTCTAAATCACCTTTTTCAATTCTGAAATTTTCCACAAAAGAATTGGTTGTACTGGCTACTCTATTTAGTGCCATTCCAACATTCATCTGACTGTAAAGCAGAAATGGACACATTGTAAAGACAAAACATATTTTATATATTAATTTCTTCATTTACAACTCCTTTCTTATTTTAAATTTTTAAAATTGTAGTTACTTAATCCATCAAACATTTTACAGCCAATAAATTCATTATATTAAAAATTTTTTCTTTATCAAGGGTATCAATTCAGAAAGATTTTTAATATGGAGGGTATTCTTCATTTTGTACCCGATGAAAAGGCATTGCGAGCTTTTGGCGGTTTTTAAATCCGTGGGTGTATCTCCGATGAAGATAACTTCGTCTATTTTTACTCTAAGCTTTTTACATGCCTTAAATAACATCTCCGGGTCAGGTTTGGGTTTCTTTACATCATCAGCAGTTATAACTACATCAAAAAATTCTTCAAGGTTAGATTTTTTTATTTCAAATCTGGTGATATCACGGTGCGAATTTGTAATACATGCAATCTTTAATCCAGATTTTTTGAGATTCTTTAGGGTATTTCTTGCACCTTGATTGATTTTCATATACTTGATGAATTTTAAAAAGTTATTTGAGAAATATTCTACAACATCATTAATCTTTACATCGGGCATAAATATTCTTACATCTTCTTCGGTGCTTTGTCCCCAGTTTTGGGCGAAGGTCTTCAGATTTATAGGTTTGTATCCAAAATGTTTTAATGTCTGATTGAAAAGCTTATACCAGACTTTATATGTATCCACGAGTACACCATCAAGGTCAAAGAGTATTGCCCTGATTTTTGAAATTTTTTTATTGAATTTCATAATTTTTTATTTTATGCTAATCTATTCTCAAGTCAAGTCAAACATTATATTGACATAGTTAAAATCTTAGATAATATTATCGATGTTTGTGCTACTCTTAATTATTGCGGTTGCACCCTGTCTTTTTCTTTTCTGGTATTTTTACCACCGTGATAAGTACGAGCCCGAGCCTAAAAAATATATCATAGGCATTTATTTTTTAGGTGCGTTGATGGTTATACCCGGAATGATAATTGAAGGGTTACTTGAGCCGCTATTCAATGCGACCCCTTATAAAATGCTTAACGCATTTTTAATGGCGTTTGTTCTTGTTGCACCAACTGAGGAAATTCTAAAATTTCTGGTCGTCAAAATGTGTGTTTATAAAAAAATTGAATTTGACGAGGTTATGGATGGTATTGTTTATTGCGTTTCTTCATCACTTGGTTTTGCTACAATAGAAAATATTTTTTATGTGTTTGAATACGGAGTGGGAACAGGGGTATTGAGGGCATTTCTTTCAGTTCCGGGGCACGCATTCTTTGGTGCGTTGATGGGTTATTATATTGGAATGGCAAAATTGGATAAATTAAAAGAGAAAAGGTATATATTTCTCGGGGTATTTTATGCAATTCTAACACATGGATTCTTTGATTTTCTATTGTTTACAAAGACGGTTCTGGCTCTTCTTGTGATAGTTCTTGTCATAATCCTCGGATTCTTGACAAAAGGAAATTTGAAGAAGGCAGAAATGCAGAGTAAATCAAGACTGGAAAATAATTCAGTTACCAGTTGATGTAACAAGTCAAACCAGCACCTACCATTTCAATCCCAACCCCTTTTGCAAGATAAAGGTATCGGTAATGGCAATCAAGCGAAACAGAACTGCTCAAAAATATAGATAAACCACCATATCCGATCCCGGTTGCCTTTGGTGACGAACCTTCAAAATATTCTTCCAATCGCTGGTTATATGCAGCATCTTTTAGTTCCATTGCTGGATTATAGAATAATATACTGCCTTCTACCCCGAAGAAAGGCGCAAGAAAGAATTTACCAAGCCTTGGGGCAACATTAATTCTTAGTCCGATACCGGGAACCATTTTATTTGTAAACGCATCGTTTACCACCAAAGCAGAAGGTTCAATAAACATAAAGGGTAGGGCTTCAGCGGATAAATGGAATTCCGCAGTGTAGTTCATTTTATCAAAAGATTCATAGTTTTTAAGAGTATAATTTTGGTCATATTCACCAAAACCACTCAATCCAATTCCCAACCTTCCTGCCAGAGAAATAATGATTGGCAAAGTAATTAATAAAGTTATTCTTTTCATTGTTCTCTCCTTTTTCTAATAACTTTATTAGGCAATTTTTATGCCCATTCTTTTAGACTTAAGTCTCGGAATTTGAAATAATTTTTTGGCGATTTATAGTATTATATTGCACAAAAGTATAATATATTATCTTTTAATGTAATTATAATTTGGATTTATAACCTCAAAATATTAAGCGTTTTATCTCTTTGGCTATGCCAGTCGTTTCGTCAAAATTGATTATGACTCCATTTCCGAGGATATTGCCCTTTGCAACTTTAAACTTTTGTGGCAACTGGAATAGAAAAAACTTTATTATTTCTTCTTTGTTTACTCCGATTATGGAATCGCTTGAGCCCACCATACCCGCATCAGTTATATAAGCGCACTTATTATCAATAATCTGTTCGTCTGCAGTTTGAATATGGGTATGGGTGCCGATTATACCTGTTACATAATCACATAGATAGAGTGCAAGTGCCCTTTTCTCACTCGTTGCTTCAGCGTGGAAATCAATGAAGATATTTTTTGTTTGTTTTTGTATCTCTTCTATAATTCTTTTGCCCGTTCGGAAGGGGTCTTCAAGCGGTCTCATAAATACCCTTCCTTCAAGATTTATAACGCCAATCTTGGTGCCCATTTTTTCAAAAATATTATATCCTTTCCCGGGAACGCCCTCAGGATAATTTGCGGGTCTTAAAATTCTTGTTTCTGAATTAAGGTATTTGAATATTTCCTTGTATTTCCAGATATGGTTCCCGGTTGTAATACAATCAACACCACAATTGAGGATTTCCTTCGCAGTATTCTCAGTTATTCCTATCCCACCAGCAAGATTTTCTCCCTGGGCTATAGTGAAAGATATGTCTTCTTTTTTTATTAATGCAGGTAGTGATTGGACGACTTTCTTTCTACCTGGTTCCCCGATTATATCACCAATAAAAAGCAGTTTCACAATTATTATTCTACTCATTTTTTTCGTAATTTCAACATTTTGTTGGAATATTTAGCCTTTTAATCATTTAACCAATTGTTATTATTCCAGGGCATTGACTTATGTAAATTTCTGGCTAAAATGGAATATGCCTTTATTGGATGACTTGATTGAAAAACTCCAATGGCTCCCGGGAATTGGAAAAAAGACTGCCCAGCGTCTTGCTTTTTTTCTTCAGAAAATGGATGTCTCTCGTGTCAAAGAATTGGCTGATGCGATCTTAAAAGCAAGGCTTGAATTAAAGGAGTGTTCAATCTGTCATAACCTTGGTGAGACTGACCCTTGTGAGATATGTTCTGCTCCCAATCGTAACGGAGAAACAATTTGTGTTGTTGAACAACCTGCGGATGTGATGGTTATAGAAAAGATTGGCGAATATAAAGGTTTATACCATATTTTGCATGGTGTGATATCACCGATTGATAATGTTGGACCTGAAGATTTAAGGATAAAAAGTCTGTTAGAAAGGATACAGAAACAAAAGGTTAACGAAATTATCATAGCAACAAATCCCACAACCGAAGGGGATGTGACAGCACTTTATATCGCAAAATTACTTAAACCACTGAATATAAAGGTCACGAGGATTGCACGGGGGCTTCCAACTGGAAGCGACCTCGGACTTGCAGATGGCACTACAATCCTTAGGGCATTTGAAGGAAGAAGTGAATTATAGAATTTTATATTGACATAACGAATTTTTTAGATATAATTTCCAATGGCAAAGAAAACTCCTTTTTATGAAAAACATTTACAATATAATGGCAAAATAGTTGAATTTGCTGGTTTTTTTATGCCCATACAGTTTGAGGGTATTATTCCTGAGCATGAGACTGTACGAACAGGAGTCGGTGTGTTTGATGTCTCTCATATGGGAGAAATAGAAATTACGGGTCCTGATAGGCTTCAGTTTGTTAATTATATCACTACCAACGATGTATCCAGACTTGCTTTGAATCAAGTCCAATATTCAGCAATGTTATATCAAGATGCAGGAATTGTGGATGACCTTTTAGTTTATAATCTTAAAGACCGGATCTTACTCGTTGTGAATGCGGCCAATACAGAAAAGGATTATCAATGGATTTTGCAGAATAAAAAATTTAATGTGGAAATAAAAAATTTAAGCGATAATATAGGACAGCTTGCAATCCAGGGACCGAAGTCAGAATTATTACTCCAGAAGATTGTGGATTTTAACCTTTCTGAATTGAAATATTACTGGGCAGCTGAGACGAAGATTAGAGGCATTAGTATTTTGCTCTCCCGAACCGGTTATACGGGTGAAGATGGCTTTGAAATTTATATGTCAGCAAATGATGGATTAAAAATTTGGGATATTGTATTTGACGCCGGAAAAGAATTTAATGTAAAACCGGTCGGACTCGGGGCAAGGGATACCCTGAGATTTGAAATGAGATATTGTCTTTATGGTAATGATATTGATAAAACAACAAATCCACTTGAAGCAGGGTTAGGATGGATTGTTAAGTTTGACAAGGGAGATTTCATTGGCAGGGATGCGTTGATTAAGATCAAAGAATCCGGATTAAAGAGGAAACTCGTGGGATTTGAGGTTATTGAAAAGGGGATTCCCCGGCCTCATCAGAAGATTTATACCAATGATAATGAAATAGGTTTCGTAACATCTGGAACCTTTTCACCATCTCTTAAAAAAGGTATTGGAATGGGATATGTAGGGACCACATATTCTGAACCGGGAACAAAATTTTTTGTAATGGCGAAAGAACCAATCCCTGTTGAAGTGATAAAAGGTCCGTTTTATAAAAAGGGAACGCACAAATAAGGAGGTTAAATGGCAAACATCATTGAAGGATTGAAATATACGAGAGAACATGAATGGGCAAAGATTGAAGGCAATGTGGCAATTACTGGTATTACTGATTATGCCCAGTCTGAACTCTCGGATATTGTTATGGTGGAACCCCCAAAAGTAGGAACACAAATAAAGGCGGGTGAAGCAATCGGGACGATCGAGGCGGTTAAGGCTGTGAGCGACCTTTTTGCTCCAGTCAGTGGTGAAGTCATAGAGGTAAATGAAAAAGTAATAAAAGAACCCGCAATAATAAACCGAGATCCTTATAATGAGGGATGGATATACAAGATAAAGATAAATAATCCTGCTGAATTAGATAGCCTTCTTTCAGCAGAACAATATAAAGAATTGATTGCAGGACACTAATGCATTATCTACCATTAACACCTGAGGATGAGAAAAAAATATTGAACCGGCTTGGGGTCGGTTCTTTTGAAGAACTAATTAACAGAATTATTCCTCCTGAAATACAGTTTAAAGGTAAGATTGGATTGCCGTCTGAGGTATCTGAAATTGAAGTTCGTAGGATACTACATTCTCTTGCAGGAATGAACTATAATACATTTGATTTTATATCTTTCCTCGGCGCTGGTGTGTATGACCATTATATTCCAGCAATTGTTGATAGTATAATCTCAAGGAGTGAGTTTTACACTGCATATACCCCTTATCAGGCGGAAGTCTCACAAGGGACACTCCAGACGATATTTGAATATCAGAGTGTCGTATGTGAATTGACGAAGATGGAAGTTGCGAATGCCTCAATGTATGATGGCGGTTCTGCCCTTGCCGAAGCCTGTCATATGGCATGTTCCATTAATAACAGAAAGAAGATAATTCTATCAGCACTCATCCATCCATTTTACCAAAAGGTGGTAGGAACTTATACAAAAGAATGTGGCGTGGAGATAATAATCGCCCCCCAAAAAGATGGGGTTACCGACATTGATACCTTGAGAAATCTCATTGACGAAAATACTGCCTGTGTGGCGATACAAATTCCAAATTTTTATGGCATTCTTGAATCTCCACAAGAAATATCTGAACTGGCACATAAAAAAGGTGCTTTATTCATAAGTGTGGTGGATCCTTTGTCGCTTGGCATTATCTCTCCACCCGGTGATTATAATGCGGATATTGCGGTCGGTGAGGGACAGGGACTGGGTATAGCCCAGGGTTTTGGTGGACCATTGCTTGGAATATTTGCCACAAAGATGGAATTTGTGCGTTTTATGCCCGGCAGGGTCGTTGGTGAGACTGTGGATATAGAAGGGAAGAGAGGATTTGTTCTTACACTCCAGACCCGTGAACAACATATTAGAAGAGAAAAGGCAACTTCCAATATATGTACGAATGAGGCATTATGTGCATTGAGTTCACTGATATTTTTGTGCTCGCTTGGTAAACAGGGAATTGTGGAGATTGGAAATCAGTGTCTTGCAAAGAGCCATTATCTTTATGACCGTTTAAGAGAAATAAAAGGCATTAGGACAGTTTATAATAGAGAATTTTTTAAAGAGTTTGTTATTCAAACCGATAAAAACGCCCGGGAGATTGTTGATAAACTTTTAGAATACAAGATTTTTGCGGGTGTGCCTTTATCAATATTTAATAAAAATTTACAGAACCAACTACTGATTGCAGTAACAGAAAAGAGAACAAAAGAAGAACTGGATAGATTTGTAGATTTATTAAAAAAGGTTATTTAACGCGATAAAATCAAAATATCCCATTACTAATTTATAAATCTTGACAAAATGGTTATTTTATCCTATAATCACCCGTGTTTTTGTGCTTATTTTTTCTATTAACTAATAATCTTAATTCGGATACGACACAAATTGATTCAGTTAAAACCGTCCGATATGAAATACCCAGAATAATTAATTATAGCAATACAGGGTTTCTTGACAGTACTTTAAATCATTTACGGGTCGTTAAGCCCATTATTTTTTTATCTAATTTTTCCGATATATTTTATTATTCTACTTATTTGTTGAAAGAAAAAAACTATACAGCTGGTTTGTTGGGTTATTATCCATCTAATGTTTTAATCAATTCCCATTATATTGACCAATATTTTTTCAAAGAATTTAATTTTGCAATCTTCCCCATAAATTTTATAGAATCTGCTATATTTATTAAAAAATATTTTAATTCAAGTGTGGATGCCATTGACTTAAATACAAAAATTGATAGATACAGCCAGCCCTATTCTTATTTATATTTTGCTCTATTCGGTCCCAACACAATCTATAATATTGATTTTACCCGAGCCATTACGAATTCAGCAGGATTCTATCTTGGCGGGGTTTATTCACGCCATTATAAAATTTCAGAACACCGCTATCTTCGCGGAAATGGGGGATATGGTAATTTTTACTACAATCAATTTGTTCCGATACGCCTTGACCTTATCATAACAGGCAACTCTTATGATACAATAATAAATTCAAATTTCAGTGATATCGCATTGACTGCTGGGAAGGATTTTTATAAATTTATGATATATCGGACTTTGAGTAAATTTTATAACGATTCGGTCCAAAATCAGGTTTTAACCTATGGCACACAACATAAACTTTTATTTAATAAGGGTAATTTTGAAAATATCTTTGAATTAACTGCTTTGACGAGTCAATTCACCCCTGGTAAAATTAAAAATAATGGCATAGGATTTTCTCAGAATACGAGTTATAAATTTAATAATATTATTATCGGGATTGGTTATAATCTGGAGTATGTAATGGATAAAATCTATTTTGCGCCAGCAGGCAGAATAAATTTCCAGATTTTAAATGATACAAAAATATTTATGAGGACCGCGTTATTTAACAAAAGGGCTGATTTTATATCCAAATATGGTAATGAGAAATTTTTTAATAGGTCCGTGAACATTACAGGCAATTTAGATATAAAAGATGAGACCCATTTTCATAAGGAAATGGGTGTAAACTTCAAAAGTTCTATTATCAGTGTTTATAATGCGTGTATCAGAAATCAAATAATATATCAACCTGTAAATGTTGGAACTTATTCGGTGGTTAATATTGATAATCAAATTTCAGGTATTGAAGGTATACTTGTCTCTCCGAGTATAAGTGGATTTTCCTCAACGGTTGTATTTAATTATCTGATGTATAGTGATATTCCATTAGATTTTCCTGACTTTTTTACAAAATTCAGTTTGAACTGGCAGAGAAAGACCGAGCGTTCTATTGTTGATATATATACCAGATTTACTTTTGTTAGTGCAAGATATGAACAAACAGGTAATTATTATGAACCATTCTTTATGATTTCGCCGGGTCTAAATTGGAAGTTTTTGACTCTAAATCTAAATATGTTCCTTGATAATGCAACAAATGTAAGACCTGAAGATTTTCCTGATATGACACGTAAGTTCGGGATGGAAATAAAATGGGAATTCTGGGATTGATATGTTTATATTGCGAATTGATGATCGTTTGATACATGGACAGGTTGTCGCAGGATGGGCAAGGCCATTAGGTATTGAAGAATTGATAATTGCGTCGGATACAATAAGCAAGGATGCCTGGGTTTGTAATGCTTATAGGCTTGCAGTGCCTGAGAATATATCTTTCCATTGTTATGATATTGAAGGTTGCGTTCAATACCTAAAGGATGGGGTTGACAAAAAACGGATTATGGTTGTGGTTGAGAAACCGGTTGATGCCTATAACCTTGTTAAGAATGACCTTAAAGTGAATGAGATTTATATCGGTGGATTAGGTTATCGTGAAGGCGCAAGGTCGATTGTACCTTACATATACCTTACGCCCGAAGATATTGAATTTTTAGTTAAGATACATGAAATGGGCATAAAAATAGTGGGTAAACAGCTTCCCAATTCCCAGCCCGTTGATGTAATGAAAAAATTGACAGGAGTGTAAATGATAAGACTTGCATTATATATTCATAATCATCAACCCGTAGGTAATTTTGACCAGGTTTTTCAATTTGCCTACGAGCATTCTTATTTGCCATTGATAAAGACACTCTTAAAATATCCAAAGGTTAAATTTGGTATTCACAATTCAGGTAGTTTGTGCGAGTGGTTGATAAAAAATCATCCAGAATATTTTGATTATTTAAGAGAAGCATTGAACAAAAATCAAGCTGAGATTCTTGTTTCAGCTTACAGTGAGCCAATTCTCTCGTTGATACCGTCTAAGGATGTTGTTGAACAGATTAAATATTTTAAGGATTATATTTATAAATTACTCGGTGTGGAAACTTCTGGATTGTGGTTGACCGAGAGAGTCTGGGAACCAGGATTGATACCACTACTTGTTGATGCTGGTATTGATTATACTTTACTTGATGATACACATTTTCTCTATGCAGGTTTGAGTGAAGAAGATTTGAAATCATATTTTATCACCGAGGATAATGGTAAAGTTTTGAGGTTGTTTCCTATATCTATGAAATTAAGATATTTGATTCCTTTCCACCCGGTAGATGAGGTAAAAAATTATTTAAAAGAAGCAGGGAATGCAGAAAATTGTATATTGAAAGTTCTGGGTGATGATGGCGAAAAATTCGGGGTCTGGCCCGGGACATATAACTGGGTGTATAAAGAACAATGGCTGGAAAAATTTTTAGATTTTCTCAGCAACGAAGATAGTGTTGAGACTGTACATTTGAGAGATATTATTAAGAAAGAACTACCCGCCGGAAGGATTTATATACCCACAGCATCTTACGAAGAAATGGGCGAATGGGTTTTACCATTGAAGGCGGGCAAAAATTATGTTGAGTTAAAAAGAAATGTTGACCAGAGATTTTATCATTTAATACACGGCGGATATTTTAAAAATTTTCTGAGTCGTTATTCCGAGGCAAACTTAATGCATAAAAGAATGCTCTATGTATCAAAAAATATAAAAGATGATATTGATGCAAAATTAAGCCTGTGGCGTGGTCAGTGTTCCTGTGCTTACTGGCATGGAATATTCGGTGGTCTCTATCTTCCTCATTTAAGAGAAGCAGTTTATAAAAACCTTATTGAAGCAGAATCCCATAATGTCAAGGTTGGTTTGGAAAAATTAGATTTTGATGTTGATGGCAAAGAAGAGATTATTTTGAGCACCCACGCCCTTTTCTGTATAATAAAGCCCGACACGGGAAGTCTAATTGAGATTGATGACCGCAAAAGGCTTAAAAATTTAACTAATTACATAACAAGACGAAGAGAAAAATATCATGAATTGATTCCACAATCAAGGGATGAAGGAGAGGTAAGATCAATCCACGAGGTTGTCCGGTCAAAAGGGAAGGACCTTGATAAGTATCTCGTATACGATAAATATGAAAGGGCATTTGGTATTGACCATAATATTAAAGAGATGCCGACAAAAGAAGATTTTTACTACCAAAAAAATTTCGGAGAAATTGTTACCTACCAGCTCACAGAATGCAAGACATTTGAGATTATTTTGTCTAACGAAAGTTTGAATCTAAAGAAGACTATAAAGGTTGATGAGCAGAGAGCAATTATACAATTGAAATACGAAGGTTGGGTAAAAAATTTGGGTGTGGAATTTTCAATGGGTATTTTTAACCCGGATTTGAAGGTAAACGATAAATACAGCCTATACGAACTACAGGAAATTTCTGATATTGATTACTTCACTATTCAGGGCAAAGATTTGAACCCAATAAAATTCAATGCTTCAGAAAAATTCATTCTACTTACATATCCGATTGAGACAATCTCTTCAAGCGAATCAGGATTTGAAAAAATATTCCAGGGATTTTCAATGCTGTTGATTTTTTCAAAACCACCGGCGATAAAAATAGAGTTATGACTGTTATTTTACTGACTCTCCTCGGGGCACTAATTCTTCTCGATAAGTATGCAGTTGGTGAATTTGGTGTATCTCAGCCGATTGTTGCCGGGGCAATAATCGGTGCATTGTGTGGAGATGTTCAAATTGGTATATTCATAGGGGCATTATTTCAGATGGTCTTCCTTGCTAATCTACCAATAGGAAAGGATGTGCCTCCTGATGCCCAGGCGGCAGGGATTGCGGGTTGTGGTTCGTATTTTTTATTAAGGGATTCAACTCAAAATGAACCAAATTTGATAATAGTTTTCCTTATCGGGATTCTTGTTTCAGTCCTGGGAAATTATCTTGATATAATTGTGCGCCGCATAAACGAAAGTTTGTTTTACCGGTTTTTAAGGAAACATAATAATTTGTATATCTGCCATTTTGGGGGTATCATTACGGCTTTCCTCAGAGGTGTATTCTTACTACTGCCAATATTCTTTCTGGTGAGTATACTCAAATTTCCAGGTTCCGGAACTGGTTTTAATAAGGAATTTTTGTTAATTGTTATCGTCTCACTCGGTATTGCTAATGGAATATATCTTTATTTTAAAAGACAGTCATTTTACTTTTTGGTCATCGGGGTCTTATGCGCATTGGCATATTTCGTCTTTTAAAATTATTTTTTGCCAGTTTGTTTTTGCAATCTTCATGGTCATTTCATTCAATGCAATCGCTGGGATTTTTGGTTATCGCAATGATGGGTATTGATAAGAAAAAACACGAGTTCCTTGTGCAACATAGTCGGACATTTTTCAATACCCACCCGTATATGGTTGGTTTTATCATTGGTGCAGTATTGAATGCCTATGAAAAGGAAGATAGTTTGGATGATATTAAAAAACATATAATGGTTTGCCAATCTGCATTTGCGTCTTTTGGTGATACCCTTTTCTGGCAGACAATAAGACCTGCGTTATTAATAATTGCGATTATTACGGGTATAAAATATGGTATTATTGGGGTAATAATCTTCCTGTTATTGTATAACCTAATTCATATTTATTTTCGTTTTTATGGATTTGCCACCGGCTACAAAATGGGTTGGAATGTGATTTATATATTGAAAGATAAAAAATTACAAACAATGCTGAGGATATTTGAATCGATTGGTTCATTTTCTATTGGTTTGATGCCTATTATACTTGAAAAGGGGATTAATCTTTTATTTCTAATTCCGCTTACGGGTATTTTTCTTGTCCTTTTATGGAAAAGGGTGGCACCGATTTTAATCTTGACTTTTGTCTTTATTTTGATAATAATTAACCTGATACTGCTATGATAAAAGAAACGATTGCAATATTAAATGAAAATGGATTGCACGCCCTACCCGCATCCAGATTTGTAAAACTTGCGGAAAAATTTAAGAGCAAGGTTGAATTGGTAAAGGATGGGGTGAAGGTCAATGGGAAGTCAATTATGGGAATATTGACTTTAGCCTGTGAGAAGGGGGCAAAGGTTATTTTAATATGTAACGGAGAGGATGAAAAAGAAGCCTTCAATGCATTGAGACAGATACTTGAAGGGCAGGATTGATGGCAAAAGAGAAGATATTGCATGGTGTTCCTGCATCAAAGGGTGTAGCCATTGGAAAGGCATTTATATATGAGATAAAAAAAACCGAGGTATTCCAGACACCAATTCTATCGGTTTATCTGAAAGATGAGGTTATAAGATTTGAAAAAGCCATAGAAAAGACAAGGGAAGAGTTAAAGAAAATCAAAGAGCAGATTAATAGAGAAATTGGAGAGGATTTTGGTCAATTCCTTGATGCCCAGATTATGATGCTTGATGACGAGACAATAATTGAGTCAGTAAAACAAAGGATATTTACTGAAAAGAAAAATGCAGAATATATCTATAATGAAGTCATAAGTGAATATGCCAAAAAGCTTGGTGAAAGCAAGAACGCATATTTTAAGGAAAGGGTTGTTGATATATATGATGTTGGAGAGCGGGTGTTGAAAAATTTACTGGGCGTTTCTCATACCTCAGTCCTTGAAGCGCCACCTAATTCAATTATTGTGGCGCGCGATATACCTCCCTCAGAGGCAACACTTATAAATCCGAAGAATGTTGTCGGTATCGCAATGGAACTTGGTGGAAGAACATCTCATACCGCAATTACAGCGAGGGCACTTGAAATACCGGCAATTCTTGGTATTGGAGAATTTTTAAATAAGGTTCAAAATGGAGATGATATAATCGTTGATGGCGAACGGGGAATTGTAATAATCCATCCAACTTCAGGAAGAATAAATTTTTACGAAGAACAAAGAAAGAAGTATCAGCAGATAGCAAAAGCGCTTTTACCAGTCAGTGAATTATCTCCTGAAACAAGAGATGGGAAACGCATAGATATTTCAGCAAATATTGAATTTTTTGCAGAGGCTGAACATGCAGTAAAATACGGAGCGATTGGGATAGGATTATTCAGAACGGAATTTTTATACCTTGCAAGGCGGGGTAGTCCATCCGAAGAAGAACAGTTCAAGGTTTATAATGCACTCGCGAAAAAAATCAAGCCTCATCCTGTGATCATCAGGACCTATGACCTTGGTGGAGACAAAATTTTTTCTGACTACCATGAGGCAAATCCGTTTCTGGGTTGGCGGGCAATTCGGGTCTGTCTCCAGGAAACTGAATTTTTTAAAACCCAGATAAGGGCAATTTTACGTGCTTCGGTCAACAAGAATATAAAGATAATGTTCCCGATGATTTCAACCTATGAAGAGATAAAGCGTGTCAAACTGATATTTAATCAAGTAAAACAAGAACTGAAATCAAAAAAGATAGAATTTGATGACAGTATTCAACTTGGGATAATGGTTGAAACACCATCAGCCGCTTTGATGAGTCCGTTTCTTTCTCACGAAGTTGATTTTTTTAGCATTGGTTCAAATGATTTAACCCAATATACGCTTGCAGTGGACCGCGGAAATGAAAGGATAAGCCAGCTTTTTGACCATTTCCACCCTGCGGTTCTGCACTTGATAAAAGAAACTATAACCGCGGGCCATAATGGTAATATATGGGTAGGTTTATGTGGAGAACTGGCAGGAGACCCACTGGCAATCCCGCTTCTGGTGGGATTTGGTATTGATGAGTTATCAATGAGTCCTTCTTCAATACCCAAGGCAAAACTTGTTTTGAGGACGCTTACAGTATCACAATGCCAGGAGATTGCTCAGGAGGCTTTGAATTTCAGAACTGCACTTGAGGTGAAAAAATTTTTGAGCAGGGTGGTGAGAAAAAAATTTCCCGGTATTGAAGAACTGATAAAATGAAAGATATGCGTGAAATAATATATTCCCTACCTGAACAGATTGTAGAAAGTATAAATATATTCAATGGTGTGTGGAGCAATGCTTTAGACAAAAAATTTTTACGCAGAACATTTGAAAAGGTGTTGATATGTGGAATGGGGGGGTCGGGCATAAGTGGGGATATTGTTTCGGTCCTGTATCCGCAGTTGAATATTATTGTCAACAAAGATTATCAAATTCCTGAACATATTGATAAGAATGCATTGGCTATACTTGTCAGTTATTCAGGGAATACAGAGGAAACATTGAATAACTATGATATTTTGAGAAAAAGGGGAAGCGCTATTGTTATTATTTCTTCAAATGGTAAACTACTTAAAAGCAAAGCATCTCTGAAAATTCAAATTCCTGCAGGATTTCCCCCAAGAGGAGCTTTGGGCTATTTATTTACCCCCATACCACTTTTACTTTATCACGGAAACTTAATAAATAAAAACCCTGAGATTGAATTGATGAAGTTGTCAGTATTTTTGAGAAGACAGAAAGGGCAACTTGAGAAAAAGGCGAAAAATCTTGTGGAATTATTTGTCGGTAAACTTCCTGTTATATATGCCAGTTCAAATGTTACGGGTGTAATTGCAAAAAGGTGGCAGTGCCAATTGAATGAAAATTCAAAGATTTTATGCCATACCAACATCATTCCTGAAATGAATCACAACGAGATAGTTGGCATAGGTAGGCCCGAGCATTTGAACAAGAATCTAATAGCAGTATTCATAAATGACCCCGCTGGATTTCTGCGCAACAAGCTTAGGGTTAGAATAATCAAGGAGATAATTCGCAATGAGATTAAGTCATTAAAATTCATTGATATTAAACCCTACGGTAAAAATTTACTTGAACAGATTTTCTCAACCATAATGTTAGGCGATTTTCTTTCTTATTATCTTGCATTAAGGACCAATGTTGACCCATTACCCGTTAAAAGAATAGATTATTTAAAGAACCGATTATCAAAATTTGATTAGTTAGCTTTCCTTCAATTTAAATTCAATCTGTCTGACGACCCATACCCTCACAAGTTTGTCCCTTTGTTTTGCTGGTGTAAATTTAGATTGTTTTGCCGCAGCAACTGCTGATTCATCCAGCATCTGGTTACCGCTTGTTTTTAATATTTCAACGGCAATCACACTACCATCAATATCAACAAGCATTTTGACCACAACTTTGCCTTCAATTCCGGCTTTTGCAGCAAGGGGTGGATATATGGGTGCAGGCATTGATATTGGTTGTGGTTTAACCTCTACTCTATAATATGGTATCACTTCAATATCCGGACCAGTTGGCGTGGTTGGAATGATATTTTCTACAAGGTTAGTCGGATTTATTGTTTCTACACCTTCATCAGGGTTAGAAGCGGCGGCGACTGTGGGTGGTGGTTTTGGTCTTTCAATGTTATCAATCGGTTCTATTTGATTCTCAATTTGCATTGTGATTTCATTGATTAATCCAACCACTTCCTGTTTTAATTTATATGGTTCGGGTTCAGCATAGGGGAGTGTGAGGAAAAGTGCGATTATTAACCCAATTGCGATGAGAAAACCTGCCCTTATATAGATTCCGTACATCTTCTTATGGTCGCGCATTTTAACCTCCTTTTCTACTTATAGATACAAGGAATTTGGAAAAATATTCCATTTAAATGTAGTGGTCGAGATTGCTCGACAATTTAGAGTGCAAACCTGAAGGTTTGCCCTACGACTATTCCATTCCTATGGAGGGGGACTCAGTGCTCTTTAATTCTTTAAAATAACACACTTTTTCGTAATTACCTTTTCATCAACAAACAATTTTACAAAATACACACCACTTGTCAAGGGTTTTTTGTGCTCTATTTCGTAGATGCCAGCAGGTTTGTATTCATCAACAAGGCTCTGCTCAATCTGCCCTAAGACATTGTAGATAGCAAGTTTCACCTTTGATGGTTCAGGAACTGCATATTGGATTGTCAGTTTATCATAGACTGGATTGGGATAGATTTCTAATTTCGGATTTCGGATTGCGGATCGCGAAATTTTAGTCTCTTTCACTCCAGTATGTCTTTTGATATAGAAGACCGGCGAAGATGTGGAATCATATCTACCCAATCCTTTTACCACCAGCCAGAGTTTGCTGGAATAATTGCTCGGCGTATCAGGGA
>JBDRVV010000011.1 GCA_039802005.1 candidate division WOR-3 bacterium | reverse complement strand
AGAGCCAGTTATGATAAGCCTTAAGATATGCATTGTCATAGTAGGAAGTAGAACTTTTCTTTTGAGAATCACCCAACGCCATTTGGCCAAATGCAAATTCAAAAGGCAAAAAGAGAGTTAAAATCAGAAAAATATAACGCAGCATCCGGTGAACAAAGCATTTTGATAATTTAATAATAAAATTCTTTCGGTTCATTTTGACCTCCTTTTTGTTGCTGCAAATATTTTTTTCTATCATAACCAATCAGCAAATCGCTCGCCCCATTATACAAAAAAGATAATTTATTACAACAACAAAAATTTTTTAAATTTATGGACATTTTTGAAATCCAAAAAGGCGAAAAGTTATGAAATTACAGCAGGTTTTTAGAAATTTCCTTTAAAGTGTAAAAATGCCAATTTTTCACACGAAAGTGTATTTTGTAGCATTTTTAAAATTTTATAGCAAAAACTGATAGAGATTTTTTATTAGCAACTGGACTTAATAGGGCGGGTTTTGACAGAAGTAGGCTTGTTGTTGACATTATAATATTTTTTAATAAAATTATCCGTGCGTATTTTTTTATTATCTTTGATATTTCCATTATTCCTATCTGCCCGCGAGTGGACAGTATTAGTATATATGGCAGCAGATAATTCATTGAGTGCACTTGCCGATTCTGACTTAATTGAAATGAAGGCAGTCGGCTCAAATGACAATCTTGCGATATTGGTCCAGGTTGATAAGCCGTATACTGGTGCTAATCGTTATTATGTGGGAAAAGATACCTTGTATAATCTTGGCAACCTGGGAATAATTGATATGTGTGACTGGCACACCTTGAGGGATTTTCTTGAATGGGGTGTTATGCTTCTGCCTGCGAAAAGATATTTTTTAATCCTCTGGGACCATGGCACCGGATGGACACTGGCGCCGAGGCGGACATTTGGTAGTGATGGTTCCGCAGGAACACAGTTGAGCATTGCCAATGGCGACCTCAATCGTGCCTTAAAAGGTTTTTATGAGGCAACGGGTAAAAAGTTTAATATCATCGGGTTTGATGCCTGCAATATGCAGCAGATTGAGATCGCAAATGAGATTAAAGATTATGCAAAGGTTTGTATTGCACCCCAGACGGTCTGGCCCGTAAACGGATTTCCCTATGAGAATATTTTCTATATCTTTAGAACCGAACCCGGGATAAACGAAATAGACCTTGGAAAAAAGATCGCTGAGATATGCAAGGCATATTATTCAAACCAGCCCTCGGCACTCTCCCTTATTGATTTAGAAAATTTAGATAATCTAAAAAAATCATTGAAAAAGAATATCAATAATATTATGCTGAATTCGCCAACACAAAGCCTTAAGGATTTAAGAAATTATGTCCAGACGGTTTCGCTGATGGATCCCAACCCGGTACCTGAGGATGATTATATAGACCTTGGAGATTTTTTGAAATTGTTGAATGACTATCTTTCTACTAAGGAAACGAGGGAATTGTTAGAATCCTATAATAAAACAGTGCTCAAATCTGAATCATGGGGAGCTAATCTTATAAAATTGACCGGCATCACAACCTGGTTCCCGGATAGATATATTGAATTTAAGAATCTTGTGGAACTCTATATTTTACTCAGTTATAATGACACTGGTTGGGCAAATTTTTTAAACTGGTTTTATGGACAGGATGATATTAGACCTACCAACGCACAGCTATTTATGGGCGGTGCTGGTAAGAATAATGATTTCCATCTTTTCTGGACAAAATCCTTTGACCTGGCACCGGTCGTATACGATATTATAGAATGTGCTGATACAATCTTATTATTTGGAGACAATTGCGAAGACTCAACTAACTGGCTTTTTAATGGGTTCTCTATCGCCACCAATATTGCCTATGATGGCAATGCATCATTTTTCTCAGGGAACAGCAGTAATTTGAATAATTCACTCTTAACAAAAGAAAATTTTGAAATTGATGAACCCGGTCTGGTAGATTTTTATTTGTACTATAACACCGAGGATATGGTTGATACCTTTATTTTTGAATATGGTACAAAAAGTTATATTTATTACGGCAGGTCTAATAACTGGCAGAATATTCGTATAATTCTTACTCCGGGCAATTCTCCATTAAAGTTTTATTATCGGACGAATTCAAGTATAAATAATGGCGGGGTTTATATTGATCGGATCAGATTGTATAGACTCGTCTCAGGAAGGTATGTTAGACAGGGATTGATAGATACTACACTCTACATCTTTAATAAATTAATGGGCACTTATTATTATGGGGTATATCCCCGGGATATCTATAATAATGAGGGGAATCTGTCAAATTTTGTCCGGATTGATATAAAGAATTATGCGGTCCCATATTCAATACCAAATCCATTTACCAAAAATTGTGAGATTGTCCTTGACTACCCGCCGGAAGATTACAACCCTGAAGTATACATATATTCAATCACTGGCAGATTGGTGAAAAAATTTTCTTCTAAGGAGATTATTGATAGAAAAGTTTTCTGGGATGGAAAAGATAGCAATGGAGATCCGGTGGGTTCGGGACTCTATTTTATTTTAGTTAAAGGAAAAACATTTAATATAATCGGAAAGATAGCGAGGCAGAGATGAAAAATCTTGTAATAATTGCGAATGGTGGGGCAGGCGGAATAAATTTTCCGCACCGCCGTGCCCAGGGATTAAAAAAGGCAGTAAACATAGGTTATGAAATACTAAAAAATGGTGGCTCAAGCCTTGATGCGGTAGAGAAGGCAATAATGATTCTGGAAGATGAGACAATATTCAATGCCGGCACCGGCTCAACCCTTGGTTTGACTGGTGAAGTGGAGATGGATGCATCAATAATGACTGCGGATGGAAATTTTGGTGCAGTTGCAGCGATAAAGAATGTAAGATATCCAATACAGGTTGCACGATTGATTATGGAGAAGACAGACCATTTATTGTTGTGTGGTGATGGGGCATTGAGATTTGCCCGACTCAATGGTATAAAATATCATAATCCGAAGACAAAGGAAAAAGAAAGGATGTGGCTCAGGGCAAAAAATAGATTGAAAAGTGATTATTTCCCAAGACTATATAAATTGAAAGAATTGTATGAAACGGTAGGTGTCGTAGCAATGGATAAAAATGGGATGATTGCTGTGGGTACATCTACGGGTGGCATATCGCTTCATCTTCCGGGAAGGGTTGGAGATACGCCGATAATTGGAGCAGGTACTTATGCAAATAAATATGGTGGGGTATCTGCTACAGGGCATGGGGAAATGATTATGAAAACACTACTTGCCTTTAGAACTGTGGTATTTATGGAGAAATATTCGGCACCGGTTGCAGGCAAGATGGCGATTGATTATGCCACAAGGAATAAATGTCGTGCAGGACTAATCGGCATTGATAAACATGGTAGAATTCTGTGTGTCAATAATACCGAGGCAATGTCCTGGTGTTATATAAAAGATGGGAATATTAAATCCTTTTATTAAATTTAAATAACTTTTGGTTTTCTTTTTATCGCATTCCTGGGACAGACCTCAAAACAGCAATAGCATCTTATACACTTTTTGTGGTCAATGTTAAAATGTATAATCGCACGCGCCGGGCAAACATTCTCACAGGAACGGCATTTATTACATAGACTTTGGTCAATCACCGGCACATAGAAATTCTGAATTTGTGCAAAAATTCTACTCCCGATGCCAGCAAAAAAATCTTTTAGGGGCATTGATATTGGTGTTGAAAATTTTTTTATCGGTGTAAGATCACCGACTATCTCTATATCTTCAGGGTTAAATAGTTTTTCCTTTATTCCTATTCTTATCAATGGGCTTGTTTCCGGTTTAATACCAATAAAAAGGGCACACACATAATCAACCGCCCAGGCATCTTCGCCGGCAATCAATTTA
The DNA here is from genome assembly GCA_039802005.1 of candidate division WOR-3 bacterium. Lineage (NCBI taxonomy): Bacteria > Pseudomonadati > Caldifarciminota > Caldifarciminota bacterium. Next base: position 68,357 of record JBDRVV010000011.1, on the reverse strand, counting down.
TCTAATCTATACACCCTTCCTCTTGCATCAACGATTTTCAATGCATCTACAATTATCAGGTCTGGTTTTCTTATATTATATACTTCTATCAAAAGGCGGCAAAAATCATCAAGTGTTGGGCACTGAAAATGTAATTTCGGTTTTAACCCACCAGGGATAATGCCGAATTGATTCTTTACTGCAACGCTCAATATCGTCAGTTCATGGGTTTTTAATTTCGGTAAAGAGATCAACAACTCAGCATCAAGGATATCCCTTGAAACATATATTTCGCGCACCGAATTATTTTTCAACTTTATCCTTTTAACATACTTACCAATATTTCGAAATCTTCCCCTTGCTGCATCAAGAAATCCACAATAATTAGCGACTTCAATCTCATTTACCTTTTGTGGAATGGGGTTATCACCCACAATCACATTGGCTGAATTGTTTAATAAATGACTGACAACTGCCTCAATGAGCCGGGGATCGGTGATAACACACTCTTCAGGACGGGCGATCCTGAGCATATTGGGTTTGACAAATACCTTCTTATTTCTAAGATCCTTTATCTTAAATTCAGCAAATGTTTTGTTTATCGCTGAACGCAGGTCTTTCCCATCTTTAATATATACTTTTGTCTTCATACTTCTTTTGTTTTTAATTGTAGATATAATTTATAAAAATCCTTTAACTCAAGTTTCTCAGGCCTTTTAAAAAGCAAATCGTTCTTTAGGTTCTGGGGAGTACAACCGAGGTAATTAAAAATGGCATTTTTTAAAGTCTTGCGCCGGTACCGAAAAATTCCCTTTACAAAATCAAAAAATTCAAATTCATTTTCTATTAAAAAAGGCATATCTTTGTGGAGCAGACCAACCACGATTGAATTCACCCTGGGCCTTGGTGTAAAGTATCTTGCCTGAATACCAAAACCCCTGATCACTTTAAAATAATAATTCACATAACAGGTGATTGAACTATATTCAGATGTGCCGGGCTGGGCAAGGAGTCTCTCACCATACTCTTTCTGAAGTGTCAAAATTGCCCTTAAAAAATTTTTTCTTTCTTTGACAAGTTTCTCGATTATCTTCGTTGTTATGCCGTAAGGGATATTGCCAACAATTACTGAACCCGCATAGGGTGCCAGATCAAAGTCAAGAAAATCTACATTGATAACCTGCACATTGGGGATATTCTTTTGAATCAATTTTTCTGCATACTTCTTGTCAATCTCAATTGCATAGACAATGCGTGCATATTTTGAAAGTTGCCTTGTGATCATCCCTTTACCAGCACCGATCTCAATCACTGATTTGCCCTTTATATCTGCAAAATTAATTATCTTCTTTGCGATGTATATGTTATTCAGAAAATGCTGTCCGAGTCTTTTTGGCATCAAATTTTCAAGGAAAATAAACGGGAGGCATTTTTATCGGTAATTTCTTCAATCCTTTCCACTGATAACCCTTTTATTGATGCGGCAAAATGCAGGGTCTCAAAAATGAATGAAGGTTCGTTTCTCTGCCCGCGATGGCTTGCCGGGGCAAGGAACGGTGCATCGGTTTCAAAAACGACATACTCAACCGGGATATGGTGAAACACCTCGCGCATATTCTTTGAAAAGGTTAAAACACCGCCAAATCCAAGATAAAATCCCATCGCTATAATTTGCTTTGCCTGCTCATAGGTTCCGCTGTAACAATGGAACACTCCTTTATAATAATTTTCTTCTTTTAAAATCCTGATTGCATCAGTAATTGAATTTCGGGTATGGATGATCAAGGGTAAATTGTATTTTCGGGCAAGATTTATATGTTGACGAAATAACTTTTGCTGGGCATCCTTTGGAGAGTAGTCGCGGTAATAATCAAGCCCTGTCTCACCGACCGCAACAACCACCTTATTCTGACAGAATCTTTCAATATATTCCATCTCCTTGATTGATTCTTCGGCACTTTCATTGGGATGAATGCCAACCGCGGGTATCAACCACTGATGCACTTCATTCATTTTAATTGCATCCGCACTCGTTGCAATATCATATCCGATATTTATAATATATTTTATGCCTGCCGCGTATGCACGATTAATCACGCCATCAAGATCGCGTTTGAATTGGGGGTCTATTAAATGGCAGTGGGTGTCAATCACTTCACAATTGCACCCGATGAAATCGGTTTGTCGGTAGTCAAAAGCACAAGCCCGTTCTTATCCTGGGCTGCAAGTAGCATCCCTTCAGACAGCACGCCTTTTAATGTAACGGGCTTGAGGTTGTTTACAACGATAATTGTCTTGCCAATCAGTTCTTCGGGTTTGTAATGTTTACCAATTCCGGCAACAATCTGCTTTTTCTTATCGCCGATTTCAATCTCACAAACAATGAGGTGGTCACTACCTTCAACCTTTTTTGCAGAAATGACCTTGGCGGTGCATAACTCTATCTTGCTGAAATCCTCTATAGAGATTTCTTTTCTTTTGAGTTTTGCGACCTGGACTTCAATCACTTGATTTTCAATCTTTTTGAATAATATTTCGGGCTTTCCAATTGTTGAGGGCACAATAGGTGTCGCAATATTATCCCAGCTCTGTTCAGGAAAATTGATAATTTTTTTCAATTTCTGGGCAGTAAAAGGAAGGAATGGTTCAATGAGAAGAGTAAGTGATGTAACAATCTTCATACAGACATACATCGTTCTTTCTCCGATCAAAGGATTTGTTTTACGCGTGATCCACGGTGCTTCTTTGTCAAAATACCGATTTCCTTCCTGGGCAAGTTTCATCACTTCCTGGAGGGCATTTTTGAATTCAAAATTTTCAATCTTCTCCCCGATTATTTTTGGCGCATTGTGAAGCATATCAAGGATTCTATTTTCATTTTCCGTAAATGCTGATGCAGAAGGGACATTTGAATTGTAGTATTTTTCAATAAATGTGAGGGTGCGATTTATGTAGTTCCCGAGAATATCAGCGAGTTCGTTATTATGCCAGGCCTGAAAATCACGCCAGGTAAAATCAGAGTCCCTGGTTTCGGGCAGGTTTCTGGTGAGGGCATATCTCAAAGAGTCCGCCGGGAACTCTTTTAAATACTCAGGTAGCCATATCGCATAGCCCCTTGATGTGGAAAGTTTTTCACCCTCAAGATTCAGAAACTGGTTTGCCGGGATTTCTGAAGGAAGAACATAATTCCCATAAGCCATAAGCATTGCGGGCCAGATAAGGGCATGAAAGACAATATTATCCTTGCCGATAAAGTGAACGAGTTTTGTTTCGGGATTAAGCCAGTACTCTTTCCATAAGTCGGGTTCACCTTTATTTATTGCCCATTCCATTGTTGAAGAGATATAACCAATTGGTGCATCAAACCATACATACAATACCTTACCCTTTGCCTCCTCAAGAGGAACCGGCACACCCCAGGTCATATCCCGTGTGATAGGTCTATCCTCAAGTCCTTCTTTAAGCCAACCCTGGACAAAAGTGAGAACCGTCTCTCTCCAGTGCTTTTTCTCTTCAATCCACTGGGAGAGTTGTTTCTGAAATTGTGATAATTTGAAATACCAGTGCTTTGTTTTCTGTTTTATCGGCCTTTCCCCACATACCAGGCATTTTGGTTCAATCAGCTGGAATGGTTCAAGCCATCTGCCACAGGCTTCACACTGGTCGCCTTTTGCACCGTCAATGCCACAGCGTGGGCATTTGCCAACGACATAACGGTCAGGAAGGAATCTTTTACATTTTGGACAGTAAAATTGCTCATTCTCTTTTGCGTATATAAATCCTTTGTTGTAAATATTTAAGAAAAAATCCTGGGCAAGACGATAATGCAAAGGGATTGTAGTGCGGGAAAAATTATCAAATGATATGCCAAATTCAATAAATGATTTTTTTATAGATTCGTGATAAAAATCAACAATCTCCTGGGGACTCTTTTTTTGCTGGTCGGCAAGGACAGTGATTGGAACGCCGTGTTCATCGGTTCCGCAGATATGTATCACATCCCTGCCTTTGAGCCGCTGGTACCGGACATAAATGTCGGCGGGAAGATATGCACCGGCAAGATGTCCTAAGTGTATATCACCATTTGCGTAAGGTAACGCACTTGTAACAAGTATTTTCATAGGTAATTATAAATAAAGATTGAAAAATGTCAATAAAAAAACGCACCCCAAAGGGGTGCGCATAAAACTATAGCATTAATGATAATACTAACTTGACGCTGGTATCACTGAAACGATTCTTTTGCCACCCTTTGTATAGCCAAATTTTACCTTTCCCTGGGTGAGGGCATAAATTGTATAATCCTTGCCCATGCCGGTATTCAATCCTGGATGGATGCGCGTTCCGCGCTGTCTGATAATTATTGTTCCTGTATTAACCAACTGTCCATCAAATCTCTTCACACCAAGCCGTTTTCCTTCTGAATCCCTGCCATTTTTTGCTGAACCAGTACCTTTTTTATGTGCCATACTTTCCTCCTATTTTTTTATATCTGTTATTTCAACTTCGGTAAATAACTGCCGATGCCCTTTTTTACGACGATAATTTTCTCTTCTAATAAATTTATAAACCATCACCTTTGGCAGTTTACCTGTTTTTCTTATAACTCCTTTTACTATTGCACCTTCAACATATGGTTTCCCAACGACGACTCCACTCTCATCTTTTATCATCAGGATTTTATCAAATTCAATTTCTTTCCCTGATTCGCCAAGGACTGCAGGAATGATTACCTTATCACCCTTTGAAACAACATACTGATAACTATTTGTCTTTATAACCGCAAACATTATTCACCCCCTTTTTCCTGGGGAAGGGTCGGAAGTTGTTCTTCAGGTAGGGTTGTTGGTGCAATCGGAACCTCGGTCTCCAATCCTTTCTCTACCGCAGTTTTTGCAACAGGCCTCCGGGATAAGAGTACGAGAAAAAGGGATGTTAAAAAGAACCCTATTGCCAGTCCCGAAGTCAATTTAATAAAGAATGGCGTAGCACCCTTACCACCGAATAAAGAATCAGTACCTCCGCCACCACCAAAAACACTTGACATACCAGCACCCCTGGTCTGCTGTAAAAGGACCACAATAATCAACAATATGCATATAAGCACATGTAAGGCAAAGATTATTCCGTACATTTAATTCTCCTTTTAGGCTAAACTATTAATAATCTTATTAAAATAATAATTCAATCCTGAATTTATATTATATTTATTTTTTAAAATTTGTCAATACTTTTCAGTAAATTTGCAAGTTTGGCTGTTAGATTTTGCCTGGTATACTCGGGCAGGGGATGAGGGCTTATATTTATTCTGTTATATTTATACTTTACATACAGTTCATGCAACTTTTCTTTCATACCAATCGTATTGTCGTATTCAAACATATAAACAGGATAACCTTTTTCAGCCGCCTTATCAAAGAAAAAAAGCCCTCTGGACCAGCCACAGGAAATGATTGGTAAGCCACTTGCCAGATATTCATTCTGTCTGCTGGGAAAGAAGAAGTCGTCACCGGTTGTAATCATTAATGCAATATGGGCATTGCAAAATTCTTTTAAAGCCTGATGATATGAAAGGTGACCAAGAATTCTGGTATAAGGATATTTTTTTATCAGTTTTATATATTCTTCTTCAATATGCCCAATAAATTTTAATTCTATACTATCTGGAGAAAGTTTTGTCTCTTTTAAAAATTTTTCAACTGCTAACAAGAATGTTTCTGGATTTCTCTCTTCTCTTATCGTTCCTAAATAGGATATTGTAAATTTCTCGGGAAGTGGCGGATGAGAAAAATCATTTGGGTCATAACCATTAGGTATGACATAAATTTTCCTTTCAACCTCGGGGTAGCGCTTCGCCAATGCATCTTTTATATCGTCGCTAATTGTAATTATTAATCTTGCATATTCTACAACCTTTCTCTCCCAGTAAGAAACGAATCTTCTCTGAAGTTGATTCTCATAACGAATAAACGGAAATTCAAGCCAGGCATCGCGAAAATCAAGGATCAACGGTTTGTCAGTTCTTTTTGCCAGCATATAGCCAGTAATAAACGAGCTGAATGGCGGTGCAGTGACAAAGATATAATCAAAATCGATCTTTAATCCATCATTGTATGCAAATGGAATCCATCCGGTCTTATTATCGGGGAAGTTTAATGTTTTCTTTATTGGCATCTCCCACTTTTTTGGTTTGTATTTACGCATACCCAGGAGATATAGAATTCGTGCTGGGTCAAGAGAATCAGTCTTGTATACTTTAATGTCATTTAAATCGCTGCCCAGTTCCAAATCAATTGAATGATAGGCAATATTTTTACGCGTTAGTATAATAGGTTCAATCCCATAATCAGGAAGGTATTTAGCAAATTTTAAAGGTCTTATTGAACCAGGACCTCCGCAGGGTGGCCAGTAATATGTAATTAGTAGCAATCTTTTTCTCATAGTATAGTAATAATATTATACAGTATAAACTACAATTGTCAACCTCAATTGGTATTCAAATTTCAAGTTTATAATAACCTGCTTAATAAAGAGTATGCCTCCCGGCAGTATTCTTTTATCTTCGGATATTTGTCCTGGTATTTTTTATATCCAATTACTTCCTTCAGGGCTTTTTTTGCCTCAGCGCGGTTTTCTAACTCATAATAACATTTACCAATGTATAATTTACACTGGGCTAAATTTGAATAATTTGCGTCACCAATGTATTGGTCAAATAACCATTTATATATGCTCAGTGCAACCTCATAATTTTTTTTCTTGAACTCAAGTTCAGCTTTATTCCAGTGGAAGGTCTTTGAATCAGGATATTGGAGTAAAAGACTATCTATTATCCTTGTCGCAATATCAAATTTTTTTTCCTCTCCATAAATAAATACCAATGAATTTCTTGCGGTCGGACCGGAATAGAGACTCTTTTCAGCGGCAATGTGCAATTTTTTTATTGCCTCGTCAACATTGCCATCAGCAAGATTCAAAAAGGGCAGATACCTGCTCGCCCTTGCCCAGAAATATTCATAGGTGCCGGCTCCTAAATAGGCGTCATAAAATAAAGAATCTTTTTTTGTAATTGATTGCAGTATCCTGCCACCTTTGACACCATAATTGAATGTCTCAAGATAATTCTTTTTTAACCCTTCATATACCGCCTGGTATGCAAAACTTGAACCGAGATAAAATTCCGCCCATAAATTATCTTCTCTCTTCAGAATATCTTCACACAATGTTCTTACTTTTTTGATTAAATTGATATATTCCTTTTCGTCGTTGAAGTGACATCCATCCATCATTTTTAATTGTAAGAGAGCGGCTTTAAAAAAATAGCCAGCGGGATTTTCAGGATAAATTTCAATTACCTTATCAAAATATAAAGATGCACTATCAAAATCTTCTGTATACGCAAGGTTAAGACCGTTTTGAATCAAATTTTGAATTTCTGGTGGATTTAGAAATAATTCTCCAAAAAATATAATTGATAAAAGATTAAAAATCATTAGGGAAATTCAATGATTGAAGAATCGCCAACATTCAATCTTTTGAAACTGCCACGAACAATGGCATTCTGGCCAATTATTGATTTACTTAAAATTGCATTTTCAATTATTGTATTGTTGTTTATTATTGAATCCTGGATTATTGAATTTTTTATCTTGACATACTCGCCTACGGAAACATTAGGACCGACGATTGAGTCTATTATTTCTACAGAATCGGGTATGTATACTGGGGCGATAATTTTCATTTTATTATGAGGACGAAAATAATGGTTCTTTTTAAGTAAATGGCGATTCGTATCAATGAGCGCGTCAGGAGTTCCACAGTCAAACCAGTTTTTTATTTTCAAAATATAGAAGGGCTCGCCATTTTTTATCATTTGAGCCAGTCCATCGGTCAGCTGGTATTCGTTCTTTGTTTTAATACCCCTTTTTATCACGAACGCCATTGCTTGATGAATCTTTCTTATATCTGTAAAATAATAAACCCCAACGATAGCAAGATTTGACTTTGGTTTTTCAGGTTTCTCCACCACATTTATTACCTTTTCACCCGCAGTTTCAACAATTCCGAATCGCTGGGGATTGTCAACTTCTTTTACACCGAGCACGTTTGTCTTAATTTTAAGGCTTTTGAAATCGAAATCAGTTATTGTATCACCGAGAAGGACGAGGGTGGGTCCTTTCAGCCCTTTAGAGCCAACATATATTGCATGCCCTAAACCCAATCGCTTTTGTTGTATCACAAATTTAAAATCATAATTATAATTTTTACAAAATTGTATGATCTGCTCCGAATTTGCACCGAGGACAATTGTTATTTTTGTAACTTTTAAATGTTTTATTCCATCAAGGATATGCCCAAGGATTGGTTTTCCGGCGACATATAAAAGGCATTTAGGCAGAAAATGGGTATGGGGTTTTAAACGAACACCTTCACCTGCAACCGGTATAATGACATTCACTATGTGCCCCGAGTCTTTTCTTTCAATTCTTTTATTAGTTCAATTGCCTCATCAAATCTATTTTCATCTATAAGACTCATTATCTTTGCCTTATATTCAATTTTTAATGAGGCACTTCCATCAACACCGAGACTTTCAATATCAAATTCGTGCATACCTTCGGTTCTGAATTCCCGGGTTGGAGTGGTTTCTTTTTTTTCTGCCACCGGGGTAGTTCCGGGAACTGGTTTTTCTGGTGTCAGGGCAGTAACTTCCATATCCTCGGGCTTTTGTATAGGTGTTTCTTCAGTAGGTTTCTTTTTAATCAAAGAATCAAACACTGATTCAGGTTTTTTATCCTTTTTCAATTTTTTTATTATGTCCATAGCAACTCCATTTTTAGGGTATTATCAAATTTTTGTGATAATCAATCATAAAATGTAATATCTTTCACGGCGTTGAGCACCGCAAATATCCTTTCGTTATTGCTATCCGGATCTATCGGCGTGAAGAAAAAACCCTGGCGCTGAGGGGAATATCCCATTGTTAAGCCATATAATACCTCACCATCAATAAATTCTACTTTTACTTTTTTCCCCACGAGCGTCTTGTCTTTTATATCGTCAAATGTCTTTTTCTCAACAGGCCTTGCCCTTGACTTTCCCATTAATTCTTTTACAAAAAATACTGCTTTTAGATTTGCAATCTTAACCGGTATGGATTTCTCCTTATTTCCTTCCTTGACAACGAGATGAAATACGGCTTTATCAGGTCTAAAATCCGAGGTGTAACCCCGTTCAATCCTATGATCTATATAGTGCACAACTACCTTGTTTGGCATATTGAATTATAATGAATTTTAAAAGATTGTCAACGGAGATTTAATATATGAAACTAAAATATTTTTCTCTTCCATTTTGTTCTTAGTTTTGAAACAGACAAGTCAATAATTAATTTATTTGAATCATATATCTTTAATTTCTTTTCTTTGATTGTCTTTCCAATTATGGAAAAGGGTAGTGTTTTCATATAATTTTCAAATTCTCTTGCCTTTGCCGGAATGACTTCTACTAAAAATCTGGTGTTTGATTCAGAAAATAATACAATATCAGCGCGGTGATTTTTACCCTTGAATTTTACTTTTGCAATGTCTATCTCGCATCCAATATCACCTGCCATCGCCATTTCACTAATCGCCAATCCCAGCCCACCTTCAGATAGATCATGGCAGGATAGAACAAGGTCATTGATTATTGCATTATGTAGTGCCTTCATTATTTTAGGCGCCATTTTTAGGTCTACACCAGGAACAACACCACCTTTTATTCCCAGATAATTGAAATATTCCGAACCGCCTAGCTCTTCTTTTGTTAAACCTACAAGATAAATATAACTTCCGATATTTTTAAAATCCATTGTGACACATTTTTTTACATCATCAATGATTCCTATCGCCGATATTAAAAGAGTTGGGGGAATGAGATGGCTTACTCCATTCTGATCAAGCCATTCATTATTCAAACTGTCCTTTCCTGAAATAAAAGGCACACCAAATGCCTTTGCCCCATCATAACAACCCTGGGCACTGAGGACTATATCACCAAGTACCTCTTCTCTTTCCGGAGAGGCAAAACAGAAATTATCAAGCATTGCTGCCTTTTCAATATTCCCGCCAGTTGCCACGAGGTTGCGCAGGGCTTCATCAATGACTGATAGTGCCATATTATATGGGTCATATTTTCCATAAGAAGGATTTATTCCACAGGAAACAACGATCCCTTTATTTTTGTGGAGTAAAGGTTTTATAACCACCCCATCCTGATGGCCATCTTTATAGACTCCAACAAATGGTTTTATTACACTCGCACCTTGAACTTCATGGTCATATTCCCTGACCAGCCATTCCCGGGAACAACAATTCAGACTGCCGACGACTTCAAGCAGGGCCTTATTTAAATCCTTTGGAATTGAAAATTTGACTTCTTTTAAATCTATCTTTCTTTTTCTCGCCCTTTTCTCAGGCATAGGAAGTCCATCGTGCAAAAATTCCATCTCTATATCACAGACCTTCTGACCTTTATAATACAACAATAATCGCTTATTATTTGTGAATTCACCGATAACCGTTGCCTCAACCCCTTCACTCTCAAATATATCTATAACCTTTCTAATATATTTTTTAGGCACAGATAATATCATTCTTTCCTGGGATTCAGAAATCCAGATCTCCCTTGGTGTCAAACCTTCATATTTCAAAGGGACCTTTTCAAGATATACCCTTGCACCAATCTTTTTTCCCATTTCGCCAACGGCACTTGATAGTCCACCACCCCCACAATCAGTAACTGAATTTAGAATTCCAAGTTCGCTTACTTTTAGCAAACAATCAAGAACCCTTTTTTCAACAATCGGATTACCAATCTGGACACAGGATTTTTCTGCCTCTACCGAAAGCTCTGCAGAAGAAAATGTCGCACCATGTATTCCATCACGACCGGTTTTTCCACCTACCAGCAATATCAAATCACCTGGTTTTGCACCCTTTTTTATCCTGTCCTTTCTAATCAATCCAACGGTTCCGCAATACACGAGTGGATTATAAAGGAAATCATCATCAAAATAAACTGCTCCACTCTTTGTGGGAATGCCCATACGATTGCCATAATCCCTCACACCCTGATAGACACCCTTTATTATCCTTTTTGGATGTAGTATGCCTTCGGGCAGTTTCTCGTATTTTAATTCTGGCTTGCCGAAACAAAAAACATCCGTATTCATTATTGGTTTTGCTCCAAGTCCGGTTCCCAGAATATCTCTTATCACACCACCGATGCCAGTTGCAGCACCACCATAGGGTTCCAATGCCGAAGGATGATTATGGGTTTCAACCTTGAAGCAGACACCGTAATTCTCATCAAATTCAATCACACCGGAATTATCATGAAAAACCGATAGACATAGTGGATGATTTATTTCTTTTGTCGCCTTCATTATTGTATTTTTTAGAAGATTGTCAATTACATTATTACCTATTTTTATCTTTCCTAAAAATGTCTTGTGACGGCAATGTTCACTCCAGGTCTGGGCAATTGTTTCCAATTCAACATCGGTAGGATCTCTATTTAATTTTTCAAAATAACTTTTTATTGTTTCCATTTCAAGTTTTGATAATGACAATCCCATATCCTTACTCAATTTTACGAGGTCCGTATCAAGACTTATTTTCAAATAGGAATATTTCTGACTCTGCGGCTTGAAATCTTTTTCTCCAATCTGTTTGATATGCTGTATCAATGGGTTATAAAGAAATAAGCTTGCATAACTCTTTAGTTTTTCTTTATCAAAAGTACCTCTAAAGATGTAATTGACCCCGGTCTTGACACTGTTAAGTTTTATCCCCAGGTCATTTGCCGCCTTTCTTATGCTATCTTCTTTTGGATCGGTCACACCGGGATTGAATAGTATTTCAAAACCCTTCCCCTGGCATATCTTGTATTCTTCAACCACCGGGTCGCAAAATAATTTTTCGGCAAGATAAACGACCCTTTTAAACGGAATTTTATCATAAATGTAGTAGACATCCTTTACTTCAACCGAAGAAATCCCCTTGAAGCCGATTGATTCAAAATCCTCTTTTACAAATTTTCCCCGCGGGTCGTCCTTCCTTTTTATTTCAATCCGGTACATAGTTCAAATATATAATATTAAAAAATACAAAAATGATTTCATTGGATTTGTGCTCGCTTTAACCTTATTCCAATAAATATAATCAGCCATAATAAAATAAGAATTAGAACCAATGCGGAAACCATAACGATAATCAATGCCCTCGTATTCAATTGTCCTGTATCTGAAAAAGAACTTCTTCCTTCATTTAATGTGACGAAAAAGTTCCTTTTGTGTACCCACCTCCTTCAGCAGTTCTACTGCCTTTTGCACGAGTGGGTCAACACCAGTCCGGTAGCGATACATTTCTTTTCGGCCAAAGAGATTTAATGTAATCTCCTGTTTTATCCTTTCTGCCAATGCAGTCTTTGCTGAATCAAATTGTGCCGGTGTAAAATCCATTTTTTTCTTTTCTTTCAAATAGGTAGCAAAATAATCGAGCATTTTATTATCGACAACGAAATCTTTATTTAAATCCTTGTGTGTATTGGTATAGTGAACAGCAAAGTCAAAGAAATAGCCCTTAATCCAGATATCCGTCTCCAATTTTGTTAGTTTTCTGGGTTCTATCATAATATCAGGTGTTATTCCACCATTACCGTAGACCTTCCGTTTAAGATTTAATGTGATATAAATATTTTTTTTGCTTGAGTCAATTTTGGTAACACTCTCTTCAGAATTCTCTTCATCTACAAATGGTTTATCAATACATCTGCCAGAAGGGGTATACCAGCGGGCGGTTGTCAGTTTCAAGGCACCACCGTCTTCAAGAGGAATGACATTTTGAACCGAACCCTTGCCGAATGTATTTGTGCCGATAATTAAACTTCTATCCCAGTCCTGTAAAGCGCCAGCAACAATCTCGGATGCCGAGGCACTGCCACCATCGACCAGGGTAATCATAGGGAATTCACCATAAGAATAAGATTTTTGAGATTTGAAGGTCCGTGGTGGCTCAATCCTGCCTTTGGTTGTAACGATATCTTTGTTTGGCGATAAAAAGAATTCACTTATTGCGATGCCTTCCTGTAATAAACCACCAGAATTTCCCCTGAGGTCAAATATTATCTTCTTTGCACCCCAGGCAAATAATGAATCAAGCCCGGTTTTGAATTCTGCATCAGCAACACGGGAAAAACTGGAAAGGTAGATGTATCCAATATCCTTTGCCACCATTCCATAATATGGAACTGCCTCAAGTTTTATCACCGCACGGGTAATTTCAACAGTGAAAGGTTCAGGAATGCCTTCACGCTGGATAGTTAGTAAAACCTTTGTTCCTGGAGTCCCGCGAATCTGTTTTACAACAATATCAACACTCTTTCCTTTGGTCGGAACACTATCCACCATCATAATGTGGTCACCAGGCAGAAGCCCGGCACGATAAGCAGGTGTTCCTTCAATCGGTGAAATTATGACTATTTTATCTTCTCTCGTACCAATCTGGGCACCAATACCTCCGAATTCTCCTTCAGTTGTCATGCGTAATTGTTCGTATTCTTCTTTTGTAAGATACTGGGTGTGTGGGTCCTTCAATGAATTTAGCATTCCATTTATTGCACCCCTTATAAGTGAATCAGTATTCACCTCATCGACATAATTGTCCTCTACATCCTTAAGAATCTTATTAAAAATTCTTAACGATGTATATGCATCAGTCCTTGCCCAGACCCATTGTGTAATTATAACCGCAAAGACTATGGAAATCACGATTATGGGAATGAATAACTTATTCTTCATATTTTATACCCCTTTCTTATTAACAAATTTTTTACATTATCAATCACTTCTTTTTTCAGTTCGTCAACGGATTTTTTACCATCAAGAATTTTTATGCGTTTCCTTGCACGCCGTGCAAGTTTTAAATAGCCATTTCGAACTTCATTGTGATAAGAGAAACTTTCTTTTTCCATACGGTCAACACACTTGCCTCTTGCCTGTCCTAATGGGATATCAATGTCAACGAGAAATGTCAAATCAGGTTTTAATCCCGCAGTTGCAAACCGGTTGAAGATAGCAATCAGCCTTTCAGGTAAATTTCTTGCAAATGTCTGATATGCATAAGTGGAGTCTGAAAATCTATCTGATATTACAATTTTTTTCTCGATTAGTGCGGGGAGAATCTTTTCATAGACAAGTTGACTTCTTGCGGCGAGGAAGAGAAGGACTTCACACTTTGGATGTATTGAATTCTCTGGATTGAGAAGAATCTCTCTTATCTTTTCACCGGGAATTGTCGTACCCGGGTCACGCACAAGAATGCAGGCGAAACCATTCTGTTCAAACCAATCAGCGAGTGCCTTAGCCTGGGTTGTTTTACCAGAACCTTCAACACCCTCAAATGTGATGAAGAGACCTCTTTTGGGCATTAGTATTTATTAATGGTTAATTTTAGTATAGAAAGCAATTTTTCTACTTGTTCTTTTTCTTAACATTTACTTTTTTGGAATTCTTTTTCCCATACTTTTTTATAAAGTTTTCGGTCTTTTCGCGGCAGATATAATCCGGATACTGGACTGGTGGAGATTTGAAGAAATAGCTTGAAGGCTCAATTATTGCTCCACTCAATTTATTATCAAGTGCAAGTTTTGCACACCTTATAGCATCAATCACAACACCCGCAGAATTTGGTGAATCCCAGACCTCAAGTTTTAATTCAATATTTAAGGGGACATCGCCAAAGGTCTTACCTTCCAATCTCATATATGCCCATTTTCGATCTGTGAGCCAGGCAATGTAATCCGAAGGTCCGATATAAATATTTTCGTCGCCTATGTTATATTTTAAAAGGGAAGTCACTGCCTGGGTTTTGGAGATCTTTTTTGACTGGAGCCTTGAACGTTCAAGCATATTTAAGAAATCTGTATTTCCACCCACATTTAACTGTGATGTGCGCTCTAACTTTACACCCCGATCATTGAATAGATTTACCAGAACCCGATGGACAATTGTTGCACCAACCTGAGATTTTATGTCATCTCCCAATACCGGTAACCCCTTTTCAATAAATCTTTTCTGCCAGTATTTCTGGCTGGCGATAAATACCGGAATGCAATTTACAAACGCGCAGCCTGCAGTAAGGACCTGTTCAACATACCATTTTGTCGCTTCTTCACTACCCACAGGTAGAAAATTTATAACTACATCGGTCCTTGTCTCTTTTAATAGTCTTACTATATCAGCGGTTGGTCCCGGTGCCTTCTCAATAATCTGTGATAGATAATAACCTAATCCATCGTGGGTCATACCCCGGACCACCGGTACATTTAATTTTGGCACCGAGCAGAATTTATAAGTGTTATTTGGTTTAGTATATATCGCCTCGGCAAGGTCCTTACCGACCTTATTTTTATCTATATCAATTCCTAATGAAAACTCTATATCATTAATATGGTAACCACCAAGTCTGGTGTGCATAATACCGGGAATGAACTCATCTTCACGGGCATTACGATAATAATAAACACCCTGGACCAAACTTGATGCGCAATTGCCAACCCCAATGATCGCCACTCTAATCTTGCCCATCAAACCTCCTTAACCTTAAATTTTACACTTTTTTAAGCAAAAGTCAATATTTCTTCTCGAGTTTTTTATCTTAGGTCATTGCTGCGCCTATTGCACCAACAAATTGCGGGTCTTCAGGGACTATGGTTTCTGAATAATATCTTTTCAATGCCTTAACCAGTCCTGGATTCAATGCCCCACCACCACAGAATAATAATGGTTCTTCTATTCCGATCTGCCCGGCAATACCATTTATTCTACGAATCAGGGAATCACAAACGCCAAAGATAATATCTTCAAGTTTTTTACCTTCCTGAATCAGACTCAGTATCTCGGTTTCTGCCATAACCACACAGAGTGAATCTATTATCTCTGGTTTTTCTGATTTCAATGCCAGTTCTCCAAATTCAATAAGGGATAAGTTCAAAGACTGGGCGATTTTTTCAATGAAATTTCCTGTCCCTGCAGCACACCGGTCATTCATAACAAACTTTACTACCTTGCCGTTTTTTACTTTTATTACTTTACTATCCTGGCCTCCAATATCTATTATCGTTTTAATTTCAGGGTTAAAATATGTTGAACCACGGGCAAACGCTGAGATCTCAGTAATGACTTTATAAGCATCTTCAACCATGTCTCTTCCATATCCAGTGGCAATAATCTTATCGAAACCACTGAGTTGATTTTTTATCTCACTTATTGCCTGTCTTGGTTTGAAAGCAGTTTTGACAACCAATTTTTTAATTACCTGTCCATCAAATAGAACACCCTTTGTATACATTGAACCAACATCTATACCCAGTACCATCCTTTCTCCTTTGCAGACTTTATGAATGCCAAAACATTATCTGTTTTTGCCTTTATTGGCACTTCACAGCCGGTTGAGGCAATATAACCCTTATGTGCAAATTTAAGTTGCTCAACCATAATTCCGGTCGTCCTGTAAATCTCTTCTGGTTCTAAGAGTAAAAGAGCCCCTGTGTCAAAATTGCCAATCAATCTCATTTTATTTGATAACCTCTCCATAGCCTTAATCATATTCACACGGTCAAGGCTGATCAAATCAGCATTGGTATTTAATAGATTTTCAATGATTGGTGTGGTATCGCCACAAATATGCAATATCACATCAAAATCATATCTGTGTAGATAATCAATCAATCTCTGCTCATAGCCCAAGGCAATTTCTTTATAAACCGCAGGGCTTATCACACTTCCCGAGGCAAGCGGGTCAACGATGACTGGTAATGCACCAGCATTTATTATTTCAAAGCAAAATTTTATTGTTGCCTCAAAGACAGCATCAAGAATTATTTTAATCTCTTCGGGATTTTTTAATGTATCAATCAAAAATTTTTCAGGTGGTAATAAATGCATTCCCGTTGTAAACGGTGCAGGTACATAGGCGAGAATAGGTACAATATCACCGATTGCCTTATACGCATATTTTATTGCCTCAAGATAAACGGGCAGTCTGCCTGACCTTTTGGGATTAGGAATTATGATTTTATCATTGAGATTATTTTTTAATGCAGGATTTTTTAATATGGGCAAGTCATTATCCGGGTAATAAAATTCGGAACCCATTGCCTCGGCAATTATTCCTACTTCAGAAAATATTGATATCGCATCATGCTGATAAAGCTCATACGCAATTATCTGTGCCTTAGCCATTTTTTCTCCATTTGTATAGTATCTTTTTAATTTTATGCCTGATACAGTTGCTGCATGTGATGTGATCAAAGGAATAACCGGACAGCGATCGGGTTTTTCATCAATCACCAGCATACCAAATCGTTCACGAGGAGTCAGAATGTCTTTCATTTAATCGTCTCCACAAATGCTTCAAGGCGGGTTCTTATCTGCTGAGTGATACCAAATGGTGCGGGGACATCAATTGAAAGCACTGGAACATCATCAAGTAATTTTTCTATTATCCTTGTTTCCATTGAACAATGGGATGCACCAAGCATATTTGTTATAAGAACTCCTTTTATAAGTTTTTTTGCAATCTTTTCTTTAATATTTTTTACCCTTTCTTCAGTAGAACCAATAAGTGAGGCATTTATGAATGATCTCGCGAGTGCACGAAATGGCTCTATGTCTTCTTCTATCTGGACCATTGCCTGATTTATTACATATTCAGTTTCTACAACCCTGCATCCAAGGTCTTCAACAAGATTTAATAGATATGGGTCAGCACTCGGCGTTACCCAGGCAATGGGAATTGCATCTTTTTTCAGCACACCAATTCCTTTTTCTACCCGTTTTTTAACCATATCGTGTATCATCTGCACAATTTCCACCCACTCATCAAAATCAGCATAACCATATAGATTTCCAAACTCAATAGTCATTAATTCCAGTGCGGGTAGCGGCGCAATATCTGCCTCTGAATTCATTCTCTTTATTTCTAATACAAGACTTCGCAGCCGGTTAACCTTTTTTATGGTTTCCAGAAAACGATGGGGATTATTAACACCGGTCAATTTAAATAATGCCTGCCATATTTTGTGATATTCTTTTACTAAATATTCTTCCAATTTTTTTATATAAACCAATCCACTTTTTGTCTTCTCCAGATCCTGTTGTTTTGGTCTGGTGAGTAGAAATTCCAAAGACTTTCTATAAGGAATTTCTATCCACATTATATCATAACCCATATCCTCAACATTTTGCATTACACAAGAATAATCATCACAGGAGGCACCAGTCGAAGCAATGATTAAATCAGGCTTTGGAAAATAAGATTTTTTATAAAATGCTGAAGCAACGGCACGGGAAAAACAGGTGGCTTCGGGTAGTCCAAGTTTGCTTGCAGTATCAAGCAAATCCGTAGATTCTTTAAAAAATGGAGTCCACCATAGACATTCAGGATAAAATGGCACACAATCCGGAAAGGATAAAACTAATACTGGCACGGTTCCCAAATCACCCATTGTTGCAATAACCTTTTTATTGATCTGACGCGCCCTGAAGAGTCTTTCCGTTTCATTAAAGACAAATCCCCACATTCTCAATGCCTCAAACGAGTTGTCAAATTTCAATCTTTTCAATTCCCTTGCACCATAGACCATAAATGTTGCGGGTGGAGAAAGATATATTCCCCATTCGTTATTATTGTAGTATTTGTACTTTTTAATAATTTCAACAGAAATTTTTTCAAATTGATTAGACCAGGCATTGAGTCCAATCTTTTTTGGGGTAAGTTCTCTAACTTTTTTCATACAATCCCACCCCGATATGATGCAAGAACCTCAATGAATGCATCAATCCTGACCTTTAATTGGCTGATATTCTGTAGTGAAAAATCACTCTTTAATTTTAGAATCGGGAGTGAAAATCTCTTTTCCATTTTTGCGATTTCAAAATCAAAATTGTCGCAGTAGTCAAGGACGAAGGCAATTATTCCTGTGCTTTTTGTTTCCTTCAGATCTTTTTCCACATATTCATACAATCCTTTATTCGGTCGTTTGAAAATGCAAGGTGGTTGCTTGAAATATGCCTGTTTTAGTCCCTCAATTGTTTTTTCTACAACCTTTATGTATAGTGCCCTTGATAATCCGCAATTAAAGTCTCCGCAGATACGTAATCTCTTTTCAATCAATTCAATTATTGGACCTGATTCATAGGAAACAGGAGAGCCCAGTAAATAGACACGTGGTTTATAAGACATTTCTTCCGGAATTTCTGATTTTATATCTCCAAAATTCCCCTGAAGATAACTGATTACTATTTTTTGGAATGTGGCCGTGGATAACAAAGATGGATTAGTCCTTCGCCGGGCATCAATCTGACGCAAATTCTGTCTTATATTTTCAATTCTTTCACTTTCTTGGTGAATCAAATTTTTGTCAAATTTACGATGGAAAAAATGTTCTAATTCTTTGATCAACATATCAATTTCATTACTGAAAATTTCAAAGTTATCAGTACGGGGATTATTAAATATGTAAACTGGAATGCTTGTAGTAAATTTTATCGCCTCAATCATTCTCCGTGACATATCGCAACCTGTTGAACCAATGATACAGGCAAATCTTTTCTGATTTTCAAAGACAAATCCAAGATTTGACTTGACCAATGGGCAGGCATCAACACGAACAATGCGTTCTCCTTTCTGGGAAAGTTGGAGGTCCCCGTGTAGTAAACGATATGGTTTCAAACCAGTTAAGGAAAGGAGTTCTACTGGAATATAAGAGCAAGAATATCCGATTAGTTCCATGGCTTTAATATTAACCCTTCAACGAATCTCTTCTGAAAATCTTTTTGCATGGCAAGTTCAAGATGGATGGCTCTTTTTCTTATCTGTTCTATATCCTCTGGTCTTATTTCATTTAGCAGAAATCTTATTGCCCCAAGTATGGGAAGGTCATTTTTACATAAGATATTTTCTATTCCCAGAGGAATTATGCCGATGCTTTTTAGAGATGAAGGATTCAAATGGGAGCCGAATTCGCCAGTAATGACCGCTGTTTTTATTTCTGATGATGAAATACCTGCATAATCAAGCAAAAATTTTATTCCAGTATGAATTGCACCAATTGCGAGTTGTAATTTCCGAATATCCATCTGTTCTATCTTAAGACCATTGATCTGAATTTTTTTCTTCAACATTCCATATTCTGTGAGCCACTTTTTTTTCAATAGTATTGCAAACAAATCAATAAATCCTGATGCACAAAACCCGGTAGGTGGTTTATTATCAATCGTATGAAATTTAAATCCGTTCTTATATTCAACTTTTTCTATTGCACCGGGACAGGCAAGGCTACCACAGGTGAGCCCTACACCTTCAAATGCCGGTCCGGCTGCGGTTGATAAAGCATAAATTTTTCTATCGGTGATAAGGGCAATTTCACCATTCGTGCCAAGGTCAATGTAAAGCGACGGCTTTTTCTCTGATAATAATCCACTGGCAATGATTCCGGCAATGGTATCACCGCCAACAAATCCACCGATACATCCAAATACATAACCTGGTGGATTTTTTGTATAGATACCCTTTTTTATATTTCCTTCAAATGGATAATGGGCAAAGCTTTTAACGGATTCACCAAGATAGAATGATAACATAACTGGATTGCCAACAATTGTTGTGAATTGTGGTTTTGAAATTTTTAATTCGGATTTTAATTCTTTTATTCCCCTGAGTAGAGCGCCTCTTAACATTTTGTAATTTCCAGAGATAGCAAAACCAATCCGGGTAATAACATCACCACCCCAGGATTGCTGGGGATTCAAAACCTTCGCATTTTTGATAATTTTCGCATTATTAATTTCAACAAGGGCACCCTTGATTATGGTTGTTCCAATATCAATCGCCAGTCCAATATTATCTAACTTATTTTTCTCACTATTAATTTTCTTTTTTGGTAAAGATATTTCAAATAATTCTGGGAATGCATCGGCTTTAATCCTGCAGGCAAGGCGATAACCCTTTTTCAATAAATTTTCTGGGATCAGCATTTTTTCAATATCATCCGGCGGATTTAAATTCCCCTTTATCATCACCCTGCACTTTCCACATCTTCCTTTACCACCACAGTTTGCATCAATAAAAATACCCTTCTTCTGTAGCAATGTTAATAATGTATTAGTTTTCATATTTCCGTGCAATTTCAATCATTGCTTTTATATTTTTGGTCGGGGTGTTAACTGGAACATCACAGGATGTTGATAAAATAAGGAAATCTTCTTTTAATGCGTATTCGATCTCTTTTTTAATCTTATTCTTATCGCCGTTAAGCAAAGTTATTGTTGAAATTCCACCCATTTTCAAGGTCCTGGTCTTTAATGTAATATCTTCAATGCTCAAAATATCAGCCTTGAGGCTGTCAAGATATGAAATTATTGGCTTGGTATCCCCACAGATATGAATCCCAGCAATCATACCCTCGGATTTTATTTTTTTGATTAAAATTTTGAGTGGTTCATAGGCAAATTTTTTAAATAAAACTGGTGATATGACACTCGATGATGCAAGGGGGTCGCCGATAAAAATATGAACCGGAATTTGCAAAAGCCTTTCAAGATATTGCATCTGAAAATCCAGTGCTATTTTTATAATTGATTTTGCAGTTGTTTCATTATTTAATAATATCCTCAAAAAACCTTCGGTGCCGTAAAGAAAACAGGCAAGGGTAAAAGGTCCTTTGATTGAGACAAATACCGGAACATCAACTTTGTTTTTTAGTATTTGTGCAGATTTAATTATTTCATCAGTTCTATCCTTGGATTTAAGGCGTAAGCCTTTTATAAAATTCTTACGAATTAACTCCGAATTGCTAATCAATGTCGGATAGGGCGAATACTCCAATCTACAACCCATTGCTTCGGCTTCAACATAAGGGTCGGAAAAAATTAGAATCATATCATATTTATAGAGATTATATCCATACTTTAAGACTTCGGCAAGTACTTCGCGATTTGTAGCAACATCCTTAAAATTTTTATTTAAAATATGGGCGCAGTGATCTGCACAGACAATGGGGAAGATAGCAAACCTTCTTTTTCTCTCAATTACTTCTTCAATAAAGTTCATATTATTCTAATAAAACTCTCACGAGTTAACTCCTTTTATCACCGGAGTTAAGCCGTGAGGCTTTTATCTCCGTGGATTTAAGCCGTAAGGGTTTTATCTCTTTCTTACAAATTAACTCCATAAAATCCTTACGAATTAACTCCAATAATTTTATCCACCAGTTTCACTGCCCCGGCTGCATCCTCGGCATAGCCGTCCGCACCGATCTTATCGGCATACTCCTGATTTATCGGTGCACCACCAACTATTACCTTTACATATTTTCGTAATTTCTTTTTGTTTAACAATTTAATTATTGTCTCCATCTGTATCATCGTTGTGGTCATTAAAGAAGAAAGGGCAAGTATCTGGGGATTCTCCTGGGCAACCATTTCAATAAATTTTTCATTGGGCACATCCTTGCCTAAATCTATGATTTCATAACCGCTTGCCTCAAGCATTACCTTTACAATATTCTTCCCTATATCATGTATGTCACCCTGGACAACACCGATTACAATCTTTGCCTTTTTTTCGATCTTCTGTTCAACGAGAAGTGGCCTGATCAACTCAAATCCGGCATAAAATGCCTCGGATGCAAGCAAAACTTCAGGCACATAATATTCTTTGCTCTCAAAAAGCCTGCCCACTTCTTTCATACCCGGAATCAAACCCTGTTCCAAAATATCTTTTGGCGCAACACCTTCTTCCAAAAATTCCTTAACTAACTTCTTGACCTTCTCTTCTTCAAACCCGACCACTGCTTTCTTAATCAATGCAAAATCCAATTTGCCCCCTTTTAAAGTTATTTTATTCAAGAATTTGTCGTTGGCAATAGATAATTTACTTCGGTAAGCCAATTAATTCTCTAAAAATATGTTATTGACTTATTAAATGATTTTTGTATAATTTGGTATGGTGAATATAAAAGATATTCAACGGGAGTATGAAAGGGCTATTCTTGCATCACAGGAACTTTACGCAGGCAGAAGAACCAAAGATACTGCTGGTGCTGTCAGATATACAAAAGGTAAGATTGTGGAGGATATTACCAAAGACCTTGTTAAAATTGCATGGTCAGAAATATCTGCTGATTCTACCCGTCTTAAAATGGACAAAAAGAAAGTTGTTATCAAAACAAATGATGAGGTATATAAACTATCACAAGATATTCATATCTATATTGATGGAATATTCAGAATCAGTGTGGAGTGTAAATCCTATACAGAAGTAGCAATGTATAAAAGAGTTTTGGTTGATGCCAGTTTACTCAAGGCTGCGGTTCCCACAATAAACGCATTTTTTATTGTGCAATTGGAGAATTTCTTAGGTGGAGATTACGGCAAAAAAATAGAAGTAAAGGGCAGTGAGTCAGTAATTACGCTAAACAGACTTTTCCCAGAACTAAATATGAAAATTATAACTCTACTAGATGGTGATAGAGATATAAACAAACCTTTGCACAAACCAGAATATTTTAAACCTCTTACTGAAAAGAGGCTCACCTATGCAATTGAACAGTTTAAAAAAGTAATGCTACTAAGCATAAATAAAACGGAAAAATTTATCCACGAGCCGAATGCTGAATATAGAAATGTAAAAATTTACCCTGATGTTAAGTTAATGAAAAGAGAAAGGAAAGTTATTAATAGGATTCAGAAGGAAAAGGTGAGAGGCGGCACAAAGCATTTAACACAAATAAAATCGCAGATTACCACGGTTGCAGTATCTCATTTAATAAACAGAATTATTTGTGGAGATAGTGAGTTTATATTGAAATCTTTCCCCGATAATTGTGTTGATATCATAATTACTTCGCCACCATATAATTTCGGATTGGATTACAACAATGACAAAAATAAAGATGCATTATATTGGCAGGATTATTTTGATAAATTAAATAGAATCTGGAAAGAATGTTATCGAGTTTTAAAACCAGCAGGAAGAATTTGCGTTAATATTCAACCTTTATTTTCTGATTATATGCCAACCCATCATATCATTTCAAAACAACTAATGGAGTTGGGGTTACTTTGGAAGGCTGAAATCATCTGGGAGAAACACAATTATAATTGTAAATATACTGCTTGGGGCAGTTGGAAAAGCCCCAGTATGCCGTATCTAAAATATACCTGGGAGTTTATTGAAATTTTTTGTAAAGAATCGCATAGAAAAGAAGGTGAAGTCTCAAAAATAGATATTACTGGCGATGAATTTAAGAAGTGGGTATATGCACGCTGGGACATTGCTCCTGAAAGTAATATGAAAAAATATAACCACCCAGCAATGTTTCCAGAAGAGTTAGTAGAACGATTATTGAAATTGTTCAGCTATCAGGATGATATTGTTTTGGATCCATTCAATGGTGTTGGGACTACAACTTTAGTAGCATATAAGCTAAAAAGGAGATTTGTTGGGATAGATATATCGGAAGAATATTGTAAGACCGCCGAACAAAGATTGAAGGATGAACAGCAGCAAACGAAATTGTTTTGAGAGACGCCATTTTTACGGCACTAAGACCGAATAGACTTGCCGAATAAATTACACAAACTATTTTGATAGCCAGAATCCCGATGAAATAATTTTTGAAATCACCTCGGCCGGGTTTAGAATATTGGTAACACCTTTTCCTTTGGATGCCCAAAAATCTGCGGAACTAATGGGTATATCTTATTTGATGGATAGACCAAAATGCATTGAGCAATGGACTCCACTCTGCTGGTATAAGATATTACTCAACTGGGAAAACGATACCTGTAGTGAATTAAGTTAAGGTATTGACGTTTTTTAAAATTTTTCTACTTTATCTTTACTGAACTTTTCATTTCGTCATTACGCTAATTGGCGCAACGAAGTAATCCGCTACTTATCTATGTTCTAACCTTTTGGAGTTTTAGAAACTCTTTCAATACTTGTAATTCCTATTAGCAATAAAAATATAATTGAAACAATAACCCCTGAAATTGCCTGGATTGGCACACCTTTTGGGGATGCTACGATATTGAAATTGTGTCCAATAGCAATTCCAACAAACATTCCGAAAATTGCTATTAAAGAGTCAAGATTTCCCCGGCTCGCCATTATCGTCTGCTTAAAAGGACAGCCACCAAGCATTATTGAACCAAATCCAATCACAAACATAGAAAGT
Source organism: candidate division WOR-3 bacterium (assembly GCA_039802005.1). Classification (NCBI taxonomy): domain Bacteria; kingdom Pseudomonadati; phylum Caldifarciminota; species Caldifarciminota bacterium. The sequence continues at coordinate 43,091 of JBDRVV010000011.1, read as the reverse complement.
AAATTCCATAAATTAGCAGTATGGGCAATCGGGTGGGCACCGGATTTGAATTGACCAAATGCCAGATTTGCAATAAATGCAACTATCAAAAAGGCAATCGTCCCCTGGACTCTATGAAAACTTTTTATTATAACCAGATCAAGTGTTCCACCCAGGGAGCAGAAAGAAGACCATTGACCTAGAATGCCTAATAAGATTCCTGCCCCGAGTGACATTAGAATTGGTGCATGGGCAGTATGTTTTTTATTAACGCCGGTAGGATCAAAAATCAATAAGATTAATAATATTATTCCAATCAAAGGTGTTAACCAGGCTAAAAATTTTCCGTTTTTCGTCTCTAATGATCTTCCCATAGATAATCCACTTTTGACAAAGTAGTTAAATACTATAACCGCAATGATCACACCCAATAAACCAAAGAGGGCGGTCCAGTCCCCCGCAGAAATTCTGCCAAACATTCTTATCGGACAACCCAAAAATATCAAGGCGTTATAACCAACAAGAATGCCTATGATAAATCTCAATATCGGTTTTGCACCCCAGGTTGCACGCATCTGTTTGGTAAAGAGTGCAAATATCGTTGCACCCAGGATAAATCCGATTATTTCGGGTCTTATATAACTGACCGCAGTAATCTTATGCAAACCTATAGCACCAGCGATATCGCGATAAAAACATAAAACACAAATCCCCATATTTGCTGGATTTCCCATTTTTCCTAAAAATGCGAATAAAAAGCCCATTACTCCGCCGGTTATTAACAAGCCCGGTGACAGAAATAATTTCTTTTCCATTTTATTCTCCTATCTATTTTGGGATTATATAAGTCAATTCTATTCCTGTTGTATTTGCCCAGATATTTGTATTACTTTTCAAAAAGGTATTATACGCACTCAGTGAAAGGTTTTTTAATCTTTCTCCTGATGATAATGGCTTACGCATAAGTCTTAATTCCAAACTTGCTGAATTGTATTTGTTTGTTAATGTATCTCTTGGTGGTCTTGAATAAATTCTTATGCGTATCCATAAGAAGTTATTTTCTTTAAATTGCTGGACAAATTGTGACCAGATTGTATACGATACTGAACCAGCAAAATTGTTAAACTGCCGGTAACCTAAATGTATTGCATTTTTTTCTGTTATACGATGAGCAATAAAGGGTTCAAATGCATTCGTCCAGGTAACTTCTTGAGCAGTTGTAGAAAAATTTGGAAAAATAAAGGTATTTTTGAACATCAGGTAGGTGCGGGGCGTAATAATCTGCTGCCAGCGTAAAACTAAAGAATGGAAAACGCTACCATTGTTGAGCATCATTGAATATGTGGGTTCAAACATTGATGCCAGTCCGATATTGATGCGGGCACCGAAGATGCCTGAATGGCTTTCACTGTTATTTATAGAACGGAGATATTCATAAAAAAAGTAAGGAAATACCTGGGGTGAAGATGCGTACCCTGCACCGAATTTAATCCGGTGGTCAAATTCATAGGTTATCGGTTCAATAAATCTACGGTATGAATTTTCTTTCAGGGTGTATTCGCGAAATTCATATCTAAAAACAAATACATCTTTAGGTGTAAATCTTTTGCGTAAACGAAACATGCTCTTATGGGTAGGAATCAAAAAGTCCGCAGTGTCCGGTTCATCTTCTTCAGGTAATGGACTGTTACATATACCATATTGATAATTAATGTCCAGCCGTGCCTTAAGTGTGGGTTCAAGAGTTGGACCAGCAGGAAAAACCAAAGATAAGGGCATAATTAACAACAGGAAAATTAAAAAGTTTATTTTTTGTAGCATCTTCTATCTCCTCTCAGAACTCTGAGAAAAAATCACGGTCAAGTTGGGCAGCCTGAATGACTGCCCCCTTCGGTAACGGTTTCTTCAGCACGGATAAAATCAATATCTTTATCTTCGTCAACGAACATCATATCACCTTTGGTGAGCGGTGAAGACTTTTTGAAGACTGACGAGCAGGAGTTTATGATTATTGCTAAAAGTATCAACAGATATAAAACAAATCTTTTCATCTATCTATTGGGCAAGTTTAAATGTAACGATCACCAGTGTAGAATCAGCGGGTAAAAGTTCGGCACGCGGTCTAAATGTATAGACCTGCATCATCTTCTCATACCAGTTATAAGTCGTATTGCTGGTGATACTTATATTACAAGCAGTATAACACATTATACACCCCATATTCGTGTCAATCGCCCTCTGCTTGCCATTGTGCATTCTTATTTCAAAGCCGCGATTAAGGCTATCCTGCACGAGCTCATTTAAGGTATAAGATTTGGGCGCTCCATCCCAGCGAAATGTCACCTCAAATTTGCTACCCGTGGCAACTGCGGCGCTATCCGGGTTATCACCGATATCTATTCCCGGATCAGCACCGATATCAATCAGGGCATCAAAAAAATCCGCATGATTACAATATGCCTGTAATAAAGCCTTGGGCGCCCTGACCCCACCCTGGTAGACGATGCAATTATGTAAAGAAGCTGAATCATCACACCAGATGCGATTCAATCTTGTGGCAATCCGGACTTCCTTATTTTCTATATCAACAACAATCGGTTTTTCTGGTGTCGGATCGGTAATCTCTTCTTTTTTCTTCGAACAAAGACTAATAGTTAGGATAAAACTGATGAGAATTATTGATATTTTTTTATTAAACATCCGACCTCCTTTTTTACTCTCTTTTGTACAAATAATTCAAATACCGAAGCATCAGTTCATTTTTATTATTAAGACTATCAACTAACGCCCCAAAGATTATTGTGGAGCATATTGCCCGATAGTTATTGGAATTGCCAGACCAACAAGCAACCCGGACGATGCTGTCTTGATCTTTAAATAAAACCGTTCCCTCCTGGGGGATTAATTTATCCACTAAATGATCCGGTCCCTGTCTGTATAAATAGCCAAAAGAGAATGAATCCACTATCGATGCCGACTGTCCGATTAGAAGTTTTACATTACCACTATCCATAGGCAATCCATCGCCTCCAAACACACAACCAAAGCGTCTAAGCAATTGAGTCGTATCACTTAGCCCCACAAAATCACATCCTTCAATATATAATCCTTTTCCTGAATCAAGAAATTCGGTCAATCTTTGTCGCTCAGCCTGAGCGATTATTGATAGATCCCCTCAAGTTCTTTCCCAGCCGAGGGTGATAAAACCAACCTTGTAAGAACTCAAATCCGGTGGTAAAAAAGTCAGTTTATCACAACTGTATCCATTGACAATTATTGTCTGTTCAAGCCAGTAACTGCAATCAATAGATTTATTGATGTTTGAATCATAAAATACATCATTCTGGTCAAAGAGCCAGATAAAAATCTCCGTGTTATCAAGGTTGTTGAAAGCAGTCACATTCAATATATCTGAAGTACCTTCATTATCTTCGAGGTCATATGCCTTGGCATAGATTGAATGTCTTGAATTATCAGGCACATTTCTTGTATCCCACTGATACATACATATAGAGTCATCGGCAGTCTGAACCAGATGATTATCAAGATATATTTCTACCCTTGAGATACCACTGCTGTCGTATGCAGCGACTTTTATAGAACAGACATTTGCAACCACAGCACTTTGGGGACTTAAAATTTCTACTTCAGGGGGTTCGGTATCAGGTTCTATCTTTGATTTGCAGGAGAAGAAAATCACTATTCCAAGAGATAAGATTAGGATTGATTTGAATTTAGGTGAATGATAAATGTCGACCTCCAATTCACTTGGGGGGATGCTTACGCACCCCCCCAAACGGTTTCTATTGTACCTTTCTGAAAATCACAACCGCATGAGTGCCATCAGCAGGCCATTTTTCCTTGATCGGTCTGAAGGGCCATTTTACACCGCTATAGTAAAAATCATATGCAGTATAGGATGGGTTGCTCGTGATTGAAGTCTTGCAAGTGGTATAACACCAGATGCAACCTTTGTTCAATGCTTCGGCACGCGCATAACTGTTATGCATTCGGCATTTGAATTCTCTGCCTAAAGAATCTTCAACAAGTTCGTTAATATCATATATCGTAGTATCGCCATCAAACTTTACCAATACCTTGAATTCGGTTCCCGTAGGAACTCCATTGGTATCAGGGGGGTCACCAATGTCAACACCGGGATCGGCACCGACAGTGAGTAACGCAAAATAAAAATCGGAATGATGGACATTAGCGACCAGCACTGCCTTGCCACCATTGGTGCCATATTTCGAAACAATGCAATTATGATTTGATACAGAATCATCTACCCACATCCTGTTTACTACGCAGGATATCTTCACTTCATTATTAGCGGTATCAATGACTACTGGATTCAATGGTGTGGGATCAGTTATTTTTTCTTCCTCTTCTTTTCCGCAAAAGATAGTGAGGGATGCAATCACTATGCATCCAAGGATGATTAGGGTTTTTAGTTGTTTCATTTTACCTCCTTTTTATGGTTTTTGTCCGATAAATAAGCCGCTGCCGACCTGATGGTTGTGTGCGGCTTTGCGCCAGATCGTGACCAGGTTCTCGGCAAAACTATAGAGGTCTGGACCAAAGTTCTTTAGAATATCGGGTTTCATTTTTACGGTCACCATTTCATAGTACTGGTCAAAGTGCTTGGCAAATGCCTCGGTATTATCAATCGCCTCAAGAACCTTAAAGCCAACCTTCTTCATAAGCTCCTGATAACCTTCAAACGACTCCATATATGGAAATGCCATAGAATCGTAGAGTGGTTCAAGTTCCTGGGGCGTGATTTTCCCGGTAATAATCCAGTCAGTAAATCCAATCTTGCCCCCGGGTTTCAATACCCGATATGCCTCACGCAAAAGTCTTTCTTTATCCGTTACATAACACCAAGCTTCCTGCCCCCAGACGACATCAATGGTTCCTGACTTAAAAGGCAAATCCATCACATTCCCTTCATAGTATTCAATCATATGTTCAAGTTTTGCCGCCTTGGTCCTTTCAATTGCCTTTTTTAACATCGTCTTTGTGGCATCAACTCCCTTCACATAGACCCCATATTTGCTTGCCAGATGCCTTGCTGGTGCACCGAGCGCACTGCAAAGGTCAGCAACGACCATTCCGGGTTTTAAACCCAGTTTTTGTGCCAGGACATCGGTCGCTTCTGGTCCGCCGGAGTGAATCTGCTCCCCCATCACTGCCTCCCAGAGCAGACCACCAGGACCATCATACACATCCTGGACATCCTTTATTGTATAGTCTTTTTTATAGATCTCCATAATACCCCCTTTCATTCTTTTGCAATATCAAATATTTCAACTCCTTCAAGTGGTTGAGGTGCTACTACCTTTATTTCTTCGGGAGTTGAAGGTTTTCCTATCAAAGAGCCAACAATTAAACCAATGATCGAACCAACAAGTCCAATGATAATATAACCTAAATATGTATCTGCAAGCCACTTTGGCGAATAATTGTGCTTCCAGATATGATATTCGAGAATATAGAATGCAACATTTCCGACAAATCCAAGGATTGAGCTTAATATCACGCCTAAACGGTTAGCTTTTTTCCAAAATATTGCAAAAGCAGGTATTGCGATTGACGCAGTAAGAACACCAGATGAAAGGATATAAACATCCATCAAAGAAGTAGCATTAATAGCATAGATAAGCGCAAGCCCAATTGCAAACATTGATAATATTCTTGACAATTGGGCAATCTTTTCGCGTGAAAGTCCTTTCATGAAATTTGGTTGAATTATGTCATAAGTAAGTGGTAGTGCAGTAACATTAGCAAAGGTATCTACTGTAGACATCTGGGCAGAGAGCAATCCCACGAGCATAAGAATCTGCGCCCAGAATGGAAAATATTGCAAAATGATTGCGGAGATGATGCCCGTTGCGTCAGCACCGATTGCACTAGCACTTGACTCCAACCCTGGAGGAAAGAGAATGAGTGCACAAAAAGCAATGATTGTGGGGATTGTTATAACAAAGACAGTGATCAAAACAAGCGCAAGCCAGGCACCCTTCTTTGCTTCTTTTAAACTATTTGCCCCCTGAATTCTCAATAATAGATCTTGTTCAATCATCCATCCCGGGAGATAGGCGAATAAAAGAATAATCGGCATTGCAATACCACAGGCAAAAAGATTGAACATGGTATCTTTTCCATAATAAGGGGTGGGTGTATTCTTCAAAGTGCTGATGATATCTCCGTTTGTAATTGCCGAAGCTGTGTTAATACTAACTATACCCAATACCGTTATAAATATTGCCATAAATACGAATTGTAAAAAATCAGTAATCACTACAGCCCTGAATCCACCGAAATAGGTGTAGATCATTATTGGAATTGCCACAATAATCATTGTCGTTACCGGGGTTATCTTCAAAAACGGCGCCCCCAAATGCCCGACCATAAATAATTCCGCACCGGTCCAGGATGTGAAGACGAAAATTGAACATAATCCAATTATTAAGCGTGTTGGCCCCCCAAATCTTTTTTGAATAGCTTCGGGTAGTGAAATTGCTGGTAATCTACGCACAAATGGAACCATTAAGATTATGATAAAACATAATATAAACCATGGTAAGGGCAGTATCCATATACCTGATAATCCCATTTGGTAAATCATAGACATACCGTATCCTAACCATCCTAACATTAACCAACCAGCAGTAAGAGAAATTGCCAGACGCCAACCAGGAAAACGTCTGCTTGCAATCCAGAAATCAAGAATTTGATGGGTGGCGGTATCTTTGTGGATTTTTCGCCAAATTACATAACCAATGGTTATTACAAATAAAAAGTATGCTATTGCCGCGGACCAGAAAAAGAAAGTCGGCGCCACTATTCACCTCCGAATGAATACACGATACTCAGTCCGAACCCACCATGCAAGTTCTGGGTATTTGTAAAACTCTGGATATACTCTTTGAGTTCGGAATCAACAATTGCAGCAAAATTTATGTCTCCGGTAATGGTTAGGTATTTTGATAGATTCCCGGGTGGTATATAATTAATTTTTAACGTTGCTCCAAAATCGGTTAGGCAGAACTTGTCCAGTCCGTAGTAGTAGGCATTATGTTTGCCATCTGCTAAACCGAGTGCCAGTGTAAAATTTGCACCAAGTGGACCAAAAGAGAAACCTTTTGAAATAGATGGAGAAGCGTAAAATCCTTTTGCTTTAATTATATCGTAGTTTATGCTAAGGAGTCCTTGAACGAGTTTTAGATCGCTACCAATTTTAAGATAGATCTCACCCGTGGTCGGAAATGATGGACCGTAAGCAGACCCAGGATATGTGTAAAGGACAAAACCCATAGTGGGCGTAATAGGACCTATAGCCCGTGTATAATCAAGATAGAACGCCAAGTCGGTAATTTGAAATTGTTTTTGCTTTGTGTCCGTCAAATCAAGGGATCCCCAAGTGCAAAATGTAATACCAGACCAGTTTATCCATAAGTCAGGCCAGAGCACGGGTTCATTATTAAACACCGCCCCGCGCCATACATATTTGTTTCTCATCTGAAGATCTATCCCGATCATTGGCATAACTGAAGAACTGCTTATGCCTGCTAATGTTAACAAGATAGCGATTGTATAGAGGGGTTTAATTCGGTTCATATTTATCTCCTTTCTTTTATTGTCATTATTTCAAAATTTTTAGCAGCGATTATTGCTGCGCCCAAGGCGCCGATTATCTGGGGCTCTTCAGGAACTAATATATTTCCCAATTTTTTCTTCAGCAATTGAACCATACATTTATTCTTTGCCACACCGCCGGCAAAGACAATTTTTTGTTCAGGATTCATTCTTGAAACCATGGTCATTACCCGGTTAATTATTGAATGGTGCAGACTCAATGCGATATCTTTTTTATCTTCACCACGGGCAATAAGAGATATCACTTCTGATTCCGCGAAGACCGTGCACATTGAATTTATTGGTATAGAGTTACTACCTTTCAAGGCTTCGGTGCCAAAATCTTCTATTTTGTAGCCGAGTGTCTGTGCCATAACCTCAAGGAATTTTCCGGTCCCGGCGGCACAACGGTCATTCATTTCGAAATCAGCAACCTCCCCACTTTTTATTTTTATCACTTTTGTATCCTGCCCACCAATATCAATGACGGTCCGGCAGTCGGGATAGAAAAAATAGGCGCCGGTTGCATATGCCTTTATCTCGGTTACAATCGGACAATTGTAATTCTCCTGCATCAGGTATCTTCCATAACCGGTTGCTACAAGTTGGTCAAATTTCTTGTCTTTTAAAACCTCTTCAATCTTTTTAAGTGGTTCTACTGTGGTATCAGTAATCTGGTAATCAAAAATTTTATTATCATTAAGACACACAAACTTAATAGTCCTTGAACCTATGTCAATTCCGGCGGTAACCATTATTTGCCTTTATTGCCCTTAATTGCCCCTAATTGCCTTTTATTGCCCATTATTTCAATGTCTCTAAGAACGCTTCAATCCTTGTGCGTAGTTGTGCAGTATCTTCTTCTGAATAGTCGGTAACAATCTTTAAACTCGGCATGTTATCTTGTTTTAATGCACCTTCAATTCTGATAGCTTCGATATTATAAGTGTGGCAATACTGAAGGATGTACTGAACAACCCCTTTTACATTTCCTTCTTTTGCCAGATTCCTTGCCATATCAAGGCGGTCATTATTCGGTGTAAAGCAGGAGCAGTTTAACTTTAAGTAACGGTCAGCAATTGCACCAAGGAGTCCATCAACATCATTCGCCTTTGTATCAACAAGGTCCTTGAAATATTTCACACCGGTGCAGGTCTCATCAACTACTACTGCACCCCCTGAAGTTTCTATTAAAGAATGGATCTTCCAGTTTCCCATAACCGATGGGCAACCTGAGACCATAATTCGTTTTGCCTTGTCTGAAAATGGTGAAATCCCTTTTTTTATTCTGTCTTCAAGTTCATCACACAATTCTTCAACTTTTTTCGTGAAGCGAACAGGTTCATCATTTAATGCTGCCTGCATAACAACCAGGGTATCAAGACCACTGATTGGTGTTGGTTCTTTGAGTCTCAGTTTAGCCAATCGCTGAAGTACTTTCCGTTTATTATTCATTATCTCAATTTTTTCTTTCAAGACAGATGGGTTTAATTTCTTTTCTGCAAGTTTCTCCAAATTCTCAGCAAACAAATGAATTTCATTCTCCCAGAGATTGGCATCGATAACATTCTTTTTTTGAGGCAATTCCATAATATGGAAATTTACCTTCTGGGCAAGGATATCCCATACTTTTTTCTTTGCATCGCAGGTTGTCTCACCGACGGCAAGACTCTTTATTGGCGCATAAGGGCAGGTCTTTGAGAAAGCAAGGCCTAAGGTAGATTTTACAAGTGGACAGATATCCCTGGGTAGCATTTTTTCAGCATAAGGAACAGAAAAATTTGTGCCCCCGCACAGGGCAATTGGCACTAAATCCAAAGCCATTATTATCTCTTCAGGAACATAGATACAGAAAAATCCGACAATCTTTTTGCCCTTGGATTTTTCTTCAATCAATTCTGCAACCCTGCCACCATGCGATTCGTGGAGCACACTATCAAAATATTCCATCGTTTTGGGACGATTTTTTTGCTTCCCGACGGTATTTTGAAAACATTTATTGATATAATTGAGGACTTCGTTATGCAAATTTACATCAAGTCCTAATTCTTGCCACATCTTTTCATAGTTGTTACCAGACATATAAATTCCTTTCACCCTTACCTGTATTCTCTCCCTTCAAGGGAGAAGAAGAATGCTAAGGGTCTTATTTTTTCTCCTTCCTAAAAAATAATTCACAAAAACAGTGTCCATCTTTTTTCACTTCTTCATCAAGTGTCGGGCAGGGGCAGAGAACATCATTTTTCAGGTCCGGTGGTTCACTCTGTTTACAGGGGCAATAGTATTTTCCGTATTCAAGATAATTCATTGTCATCAGACCAATCACCTTTTTTACCCGGCTTATCTTTTTATTAAAGACATAGCCTTTTTGACGGGCAACCTTGATTAGCCTTTCGTAGTTTTTATTATATTCTTTTGTTCCCACTATTTTATCCCAGGGATTGGGCATATCGCCTCCTTTCGACCAGCGTCCCAACCAAAACCTTAAAACCATCTACTCTTGGTTGCAGACTTTTTTGCAATAATTGGGAATAATAAACTATAAGATTGTTGTATGATAGTGTGGAAGTTAGTGGTTCTGCTTTTCCATAGACCCGACCGGGTCTAAATACCCGGGGAGTCATTTCCGTACTCCTTTACGGAACCGGAAAAGGCAAAACATAAAAATCACACTTAAATATAATTAAAAAATTTTGTTTGTCAACCATGCGATTTGAATCAAAGGATATAATGAAATATTGGAATTAATTATTAATGGAATATAATTGCAGAAGATTAGAAAAGGGAGGTTTTTATGACATATTATCTTGGTGTGGATGCACATAAAAAATACTCTGTGGTAGCGGTGGCAACTGAAGATGGCACGTTCAAAACTATTGTGCGAATAGCAAATACCGTAGAGGAGGTGCATAAGCTCTTTACGTCTTTGGAAAACAATTCTACTTATCAGGTGGTTTTAGAAGCAGGAAGAAATTGGGGCGTGGTGTATGATTTATTTGAAAGCATGCCCCAGGTGGAGAAAGTACTCTTAGCCAATCCTGTTAAGGTTAAAGCAATTGCCCATGCTCACCTTAAAACCGATACCGTTGATGCAAAGACACTGGCTCATTTATTAAGGGTTAATTATATCCCTGAGGTCTACGTCCCAGCCAAAGAAATCAGAGTGAAAAAATACTTGCTTAGACATCGCACTTTCCTGGTCAATACTTCAACCCGGATTAAAAACCGTATTCATATTCTCCTTGAGCGCAATCATATCCCCTTACCCTCGGTTACTGATTTATTTGGGAGATTAGGCAGAAGATTTCTTGAGTCCGTGGTTCTGCCCGGTGAAGAATCTTTGCTCCTCAAACAGCATCTTCAACTCCTCCAATATGTCGAATCCTTATTAAAGGACTTGCGCGAAGTAATAAAAGACGATTTATTCCAGGATGAACGAGTAAGACTTTTACAGACCATACCTGGGATTGGTGAGGTCTTCGCCCCGTTGATTGCCCTGGAAATTGACGATATTAATCGCTTTAAAAGCTATCGCCATTTCTGGAGTTACTGTGGTTTAGTCCCTTCAATCTATGCCTCTGGTGGACGGATTTATCATGGCCATTTAATCAAGGGTTGCAATAAATGGTTGAAGTGGGCGTTTATTGAGGCCGTTTATCCGGCGACAAGGTCTTCACCTTATTTAGGTTTCTATTATGAGAAAAAGAGTCGTTTAAAAGGCAAGGCCACCGCGGCGATAGCGACAGCGCGAAAATTAGCGATGTTTGCTTATTGGGTTTTACGAACAAAAAAAGAGTACCAAGAGCCCCAGGAAACCTCACATTATTTTAGTCAATTTCACTGACTCGGTCAAAGGTTAGGACCTGGGACTCCGAGGTAATACAATATGCTTTAAAGCACCGAAAGAAGATTGAGTATGGAAATATCCAGTTAATAACCGTTTAATGGAGAAAATAAAATGTAAGTGTTATTAGGTGTTATATTGACAATATTTCAAAGAAAATAATCTTACCGAAATGGGGTTATTTAATCAAAATAAATTATCTTACTCAGGTACTTGAAAACATAGGGACTCCCAAGTATATATTTCCTGAAAGGAGCCCCTATGATCGCAATAGATATTCCGGAGGAAGTATACACCATGAAAGCCAAAAGGTCAATAATTAAATCAAATGCCTTGCTTTATCGCAAGGCGTCAAAAAAGCAGAAAAAAGAAATCCTTGATGACCTCGTAAAGGCCCTCCATTTGCACAGAAAATACATCACTACACTTCTTAATCATACCGGCAAGGTCTATTATACCCCCCAAGGTGTAAAACTCGTGGGTGACCCAACTATTACCTTTGTCCATAAACGTGGCCGAAAAAAGAAATACACCCAGGAATTATTACCCTATCTCAAAGCCCTGTGGGTATTGTCTCATTATCGCTCCAGCATCCATCTCAAAGCCTTTATTACCATCAATCAAGACTGGCTCTTTAATGGTATCGCACAAACATATCTTGATACATTTCCTGAAGAAGAACGGTATGATTTACAGCCATTAAAACATATTCCCGAATCAATTAAAGACCTTTTAAAGACCATCAGTTCGGCAACGATTGAGCGGTTATTAAAACCAATCAAAGACCAGTATCGTATAGCCCGGCGGTATCGTCCCCATCCGCATGCCTCGGTTTTGAAGAAGAAAATTCCGGTGGAGCCGCATTTTGAGAAGCCAAAGGTCGGGTTAGGAATGTGGAGTTGAATTCAGAACGGCACAGAATAACGATGGTTTGGGCAGGACAGTGGAAAGTCAGAATTTTACTTTGGTGCGTTCGTATGTTGGTTATTGTCGTTATGATACGGATGCTTTTAAAAGAGTTGATGCCGTTGATTTCCACCTTGCATAATTATTTTATTCCCAAGATGATGCTGCAGAAGAAGGTGCGGGTTGGGGGCAAGGTTTATAAGACCTATGATATTGATACGCCATACAATCGGGCTTTGAATTGTCCGAGTGCATAGAAAGAGATATGATCACAGGAGTAAAGAGCATGATTAATTCAATTCTAAAACTATACTCTTATTCGCCTGAGAATCTAAATTTAATTTGGGTAAGATTTTATTTTGATGAAAGACGCCCCCCCAGATGTTGTCACTGATTTTTTGATAAATTTTTTGGTGTTAGCGCTTCAATCTGAGATTCAAATAGATGTCGGTAACATTCACAGTTTTCTAATAAATAATCATGGTTTCCTTTAGCAACAATTTTGCCTTTATCTAACACAAATATCATATCGGCTTCTAATATGGTGGCAAGCCTATGAGCTACTAAAATAATGATACGTCCGCGCTTTAAATTCTTCAAAGATTTCTGGATGAGATTTTCTGAAAATGAATCAATTTGGGAAGTTCCTTCATCAATAATCAAAATTTTTGGATTCTTTATGATTGCGCGTGCTAATGCAATCCTTTGTTTTTCACCGCCCGATAGTTTAGCACCTTTTTCGCCAACTATCGTTTCATAACGATAGGGAAGATTGTTAATAAAATCATGGGCGTAAGCCAATCTCGCTGATTCTACTATTTCTTTATCAGAGGCATCAGGTTTTCCCATCTTTATGTTCTCTTTGATTGTAGTGCTAAACAAGAACGGTTCCTGTGGAACCAAACTTATCATCCTCCTTAAAGCTCGTTTGTCAATTCTTCTTAATTCCGTGTTATTTAGAAAGATTTTCCCTTTATATGAATCGTATAATCCTAACAACAAATTTATTATAGTTGTCTTCCCTGTACCACTCTCCCCCACCAGTGCAGTAATTTCATTTTCATTAAAAACTAAATTTATCTGTTTTAATATTTCCTTCTTTGAATCATAGGCAAACGTAACATTATAATATCGCACTTTCTTTACCACGGGAGGTGCTAATCCACATTGATATTCACCAGAAACAGGGGTATCTAAAACATGATAAATTCTTTTAATTATAGCAATTGATTGTTGAATCCTTGTATTTGTATATATGAGAGATTGGATATTCGAAAAAATCATATTTAGATACGCAATCACAACATAGACCGTTCCCACAGATGTTCTGCCGTGCATAATTTGAATTCCAAGGATGTATATCACAGCTAATGTGCTCAAGGCAGTTATCAAAGAAGTTGTATCATAGATAGCTGCCCTTAGATATTCTTTTACTATTGACCTTTTAATTAAAGCTTTTAAATCTTTAATTATTCTTAATTTAAAAAAGTTTTCAAGACCATGCGATTTGATAAAATAAACGGAAGAGAAAACTTCCTGATATTTATTCCCCATGGTTGCTTGTGCTTCTTGTACTTCATTAGTTACTCGTCTTATTCTTCTAAGAAATAAAAATGTCATCAAAACATAAATAGGAATTAAAATAATCATAGCAAGAGCTAAGATTTCACTAATTGCAAATGTTATGGAAATGATAGCGATAATGGTAAAGAAAGGGGTAGCAATATTAGTAAATATATCAGTAAATATGTTGCCCAATGATTCTGTGTCTGATATTATTCGGGTACTTAAGTATCCTGATTCCTTATCTCTGAAAAAAGAAATTGGCAATAGTTGAATATGCTTAAACAAACCCAATAGTATAAAAAATTTGATTTTCTGTTTTGTTTTTTCAATCCAAAAGTCTTGAAGCAAAAGGAGAATATAAGATATGGCTACATTTAGGAAATACAGAAAGGCAACGCCCTTCAACAATGTAAAATTTTTGCACACGAAAACATCATCAATCAAGAATAGAATCAACAGTGGTCTAACGGTCCTTAAGCCCGTAGATAATAAAGTGGCACATAGAATTGTAATTCCTACTTTCCAATGAGGTAAGATAAAAGAGCGTATAAATCTTAGTTCAACTCCGAAGTCTGATTTGTTATCCAATCTCTACTTCCTACTTCGTTAACCACAATAACCATTCGTCATTAATTTCATTCAGCGCCTTTCCATAGATTTCGTGTAACGCTGCAACAAGGCTGTCCCAACTTTTTGCTCCTTTGTATAATGCCACAAAAGACTTAATGCCATAATTTGTAATCAAGAATTTAACAAAAGAAGCAGCCTCAAAATAGGCAATGTCTTCAGGAATACTACGAAATTTCCACATAAGAGTATCAAGAGGAGCTAATTGATTTTTCAATCTCAATTCGTCTATAATACTATCTAGCTTCTGTGGTTCCCATATAAACGTATAGTAAGTAGCAACTCCTTCCACCAAAAAGTCCATGGAAACATCAACAATCGCATATGTAATTGCGTGAACTATTTCATGATAACTCAGCGCGGGAGCAATTATTGTTTTTGTTTTCCCGGGGAAACAAGTACCACCTGCACTACTTAGTTTACCCTGGAGCAAGCCTGCTTCCTCTTTGTCTTTGCATAGATAGTAATCGATTCGTTCGTGCTGTACTCCCAGTTCCTGTGTTACATCTTCATAAAAATTATCAATGTCGGTTATCATACTATCAGATACAATTTGCCTGCTATAGATATTAAAGTATTTTGACCGAAATAATTTCCAATCTTTTGTAAAGAATTTCCAATTTACAATAACTATCTTACCATTCTCATCGGCAAAATAGACAATCCTTTCCATTACTTTTTGCTTACCATCTTTTGTATAAGCGGAAACTAAAACTCTATAATATGAAGTAGAATTGTATGATTTCTTTTCAACACCATCCACAACAATTTTGAGATTAGAAAGGATTTTACACCATTTGTCAAAAGTAGTAGAATCCGATGGTGTATCATGTTTTGAATAAAACTGCAAGTATTTAGCGTAATTATGCGTGTATGCCGTATTGAAGTATTCGCGGCATGCTTCTTCTATTTGCACTAACTTGCTTTTTTCACTATTAATGTGGGGAAAGCAAGTTAAGAGGCATAGAAAAATGACAAGCTTAGGATACTTTATTAGAACAACATGATTCATATTAAACTCCTTTCTTCGTATAAGGGCGGAAAGAACCCTGCAGAGATGCGATTATTTATGGAATGTAGACATAAAGGCCATCGCACTCAACAGTTGCCCCAAAGTTTAATTCTGGGCAACAGGTACAAGGCGATGGTGGTTCAGTCGTATGAGGCACGCTTGGTCCTCGATTAAGAAGCCTTATGTGTGCCATATCTATCACCTCCTTTCAACCGCACTGTTGTCTTTAAGTACCCTCAGCAGAAGTTCTCTCCGCCCGGTATTTAGCAAGTCTCTTATTTAAATATTCGTACCCAACTAAGTCAACCAAATAAGCATAAGCAAACAAATTTATTTCAAGAACTCTTTGGGCGAAATTACAGACAATTTCTGAAATTGGTTTATAATCATCCAATAGATCCCCGGCATGACATCCGCCCCCACATATATTTCTCGCCCAACACACATTACAAATTTTTCTCCGGTTACTAATAATCTGGTGATATTTCGACTGACAATTTCTGCTGAATCCTTGATTCAAATTCCCCATGAGGTAATTTTGAAGTCCAATAAACACGCCGCAAGGATATATTTCGCCATTTGGCGAAATAGCAACTTGGTATTGTCCCATTCCACAGCCCAAGGGTTTTCTTAATCTAAAATGTAAGTTTGCAATATCTCTCATATTAGCAAAAGATATCTCGGGACGCTGCATAAAACACTCAACCATGTATTTACAGAAATTAAGGTAATTTTTAAGATAAATCTCTCCCATTGCGGTATTAGGATCAATTCCATATATCCGATAATCACAAAACGCATTTGGCGCGGCTTTACCAAACGAAAGTCTTCTTGCCCCAAGCTGAAAAAAATGTTCAGCTGTATTAATCATATCTAAATTATACCTTGTGATCGTCGTCCTTATTAATATCCTGTCTGGATCATAATGTTCTAATAATTTTTTGAGATTCTTTACTACTATGTCATATGAACCTATTCCGTTTTTGAATGGTCTACATCGATTCTGGACATCAGGTGGTCCATCTAAACTTAGATTCAGGTATATTTTATAATTCTTTATAAACTGCAGTATTTTATCATCAAGAACAGAACCGTTTGTAGAAAGAAGAAAAAGAATTTCTTTATTATACTTCTCTGCCATTTTCTTGCCGTATTCCACGGTGATCTTTATCGTCGGAAAGTTTAATAATGGTTCTCCACCCGTAAACGAAACTAAACAAATTTTTGCATCACCAGATTCGTGCATTAAAAAATCTATAGATTTAATGCCTATTTCGGGTGGCATGGGCGTGTGTCTTTTATAAAAAGCACCTTTGTCAGCAAGGCAATAAATGCAATTCAAATTGCAATCTTGTGACACAATCATCATTAATTGCGATATAGGTTGAGAAGCATTCACACTGGATAGATTATCTATTTTATCATCTTTGAGACTATCAAAAAAGCCTAATTTCAATAAAGCAGCGTACAGGTCACTAATTTCAGTCAAAGAATATTTTTCAATGGCTGTTTTTGGAGAAGTCAAAAATTCATACGCCATCTCATCTAACTGATATATTTCAAGTGTAGAAGATTTAAATGCTAAATTTTTGCTTTCAATTCTAAAAATATGAATTTCTCTCGGGTCGTAATGTATATTCGAATAAACTTCTGAAGCGTTGACAGAATTTTCATTGTCCATTGCCATTGTATCCTCCATCTTCAAAATTTTGAATGTACACCAAAAATCTTGGTAATTAACGGTACATCTGAATGAGTGCTGATTTTTGCCTTGCCTGACAGGTAAAGCTTTGAAATCAAGCAATCAGGGACATTCGTAACTGTTATTTTCATCCTTACCCAACCTCTGCCCCAGTCATCCGGATTTACAATTTCGTCTATTGCATCTACTGCACCATCAAGCCACGGATATTGCGGAAATGGATATGCGTTAAGAAAAATTTTAACCTTTGTTCCCCTCTTAACTTTAAAAACTTCGTTTTCGCTTATATGGCACGAAAAGTAAATGTTTTCTAAATTAAACAATTCAAGTAATTCATCCCCTTCATTAATTTTTTTTCCCACATCCAGTGCATTTTTTAGACAGCAAAAACCATCGATGGGTGAACAAACTACTGCTGCGGCTAACTTACTCTTTAAAGTAGATATTTCGTTTTGAATCACTTGTAACTCCCGCACTTTCTGCTTTATTAATCTCTTATATCGCTTATGTTGTATGACTACACTCTGGTTGTACACATTATATGTAGCGAGTTTAATCTTGTAGTCTCTCACTCTACTATCGTAATCTGATTTGCTTATTAGGTGTTTACTATAGAGAGTTTCTGCAATTATGTATTTTGAATATGCTTCATCGAGTTGATATTTTAACTGCTCTACACTAACATTCCCCCAAGATGATTCATAGAGACAATTTTGAAATAAATTCTTTTCACTAATAAGTAACTCAGATATCTCATCCTCAAGATTCTCACGTTTGAACAAGAGCGAATATAATTCATTTTCGATAGCTGTTTTATCAAAAATAACCAGTGTATCCCCAATTTTAACCTCCTGGCAATCCTTAACAAATATGTATTTTACAATCCCGTTTATTTTTGAATACACCTTGATTTTATTTTTAGCATCAATATATCCTAAGGCAACAATCTCCTGTTTCGTACTCAATTTTATAATTAACAAAATGTTAATCACAGCAAGCAAAAAGATGATAAATAGAATAAATATTGCGTTTCTGCTCATAATATACAAGTATCGACGAATCATCCTGAAGACCTGGGTTTTCAAAATGACGATTTCCTTTGGCATAGAATTTTTTCCTCTGTTTCATCTAAATCAATAGGTATGTATTCTGTTACTAGCCAGAGCAACTTCCCATTCTCTGATAAATGGCTGCATTCGTGCGAAGAATTTAACATAAATTGTTTGCGCAAAAAATATGATAACTCAAAAAAGCTGTATGGACTTATAAGGTAGGTAGGTAGGTAGGTAGTATTTACTAATTCCTATTAACAGCATAGTCTATTCTATTAACATAATGTTTTTTGTCAAGAGGAAAATGAATATGGGTAAAAAACCTGATTTTATGCGGGTTTGCACGATTTTGGTTCTTAAATTTGTAGTAAATTTTTGTAGCATAATTTCAAAAATTTTTAAAAGAAAGAAATTAATGTGGACAACTTCAAGAATAAAGTGTAACAAGAAGAATATTAAAGGCAACCATGTACAATACAATAAAACGGGAAAAGATTGAAGAACGCTAACGGATATAAAGAGATTGTTATGTTATTGATAAAATCTCATATGGTCGAATAAATTCAATCTGGGTAGAATTCAACATTATCTTTTCTTTCAAGGCGAGATTAATTACATACGCCTTTTTCACAGGATAGGTTTTTATGAAACTTTGAAGACCTCTCGTTATTGAAGGTTTGGACATTTCCTGTGCTTTGATCTCAAGTGGAATTATATTGCCATAATAATCCTTCAGTACAAAATCAACCTCAGCCTTTTCTTTTGTTCGCCAGAAGTATATTGCTCCATTCCATCTTTTTGAAAATTCAGAATAGCAAAAGTTTTCCAACAGAGAACCTCTGTCACGGTGATTTTCAAAGTTAGTAAAATCTTTCAGAGCAAAGTTTCTGAACCCAGTATCAACATAATACACCTTGGGCATCTTGGTTAATTCTTTTCTTAAATTTGTCGCATAAGGTCGTACCAGTGATAGAATAAATGTATTTTCCAAGATTGAAAGATAATTCTCAAGCGTCCGATAATTCATTTTTATCGTCGTGCAGATTTCATGGAAATTGGTCATTTGACCAATCTGGCCGGCGAGTAGTGTAACCAACCTGTTGAAGGCAAAAGGATTCTTTATCCTCATAAATCCTATAATATCACGCTCTATATAACTTGAATAAATTTCTTCCAGAAGTTTTATCTTTTGCTCTTTATTTTCTTCAAGAACTATCCTGGGATAGCCACCAAAAATAATAAAATTATAAAGATAAGAAAGAATATGATTGTGGTGATAAGATGAAATCTTATCACTAGTGGACAAAATTTTAAACAAGGTTGGGTCCTTATGTTTTAGAAATTCAAAGAAAGAAAAAGGATATACTCGGAATATTCTTTTTCTTCCAGCAAGCGATTCTGAAAACTTTGATTTCATTTCAAGTGAAGAAGAACCAGTAACTACAAATTTCACAGGTAGTGTCTGATCATATATTCCTTTCAAAAAAAGTCCAGGATTTTCTAATCTCTGCGCCTCGTCAATAAATAGGTATAAATTTTTGTGAATCTTTAATTCATCTTCCAAGTATTTCAGAAAATCTGTCTGGCTGCTAAATAGAGCAAGGTCAGTCATCAAATCCAAATTGAAAATCTTTATCTTCTGAGCGGGGATATTCTGTTTTTCTATCATATGTTCTTTCAGCTGAGATAAAATCGTAGTTTTCCCGGTCTGCCTCGGTCCGATAATTACAGTTATTTCTTTTTCTGAAAGACTACTAAGAATTGAAGGGAAAACATCCCTTTGGACGAGATTTTTATTCATACACTACAATTTTAGTCAGAATTTTATTGTTGTCAAGTACTTAATTTTTAGAATTACAGGAAATAAACCGGTATGGACATTTGAACGAGTTGATAGTCTAGCTTGTGAATTTGTTTCGGTTCTCACATACCCTGCGGAAGTGATAACCCTGGATTGATATTGTTACGGCAGTTGGAAATAAAGTCGGCCTTTTGACCAAGGTCCAGAAAAACAATCGCCAGAAATACAATCTCTCTTTGCCTACAATACCAAGATACCAGATAGACCTGAAAAATGCCTTGAGATGGATAAAGCGAAAATAAACAGGCCGCAATCTTGGTGGATTAAACTCTCTTAAAAATCTCTTTGCCCGTTCATAATATTGTTTTGGAGAATAAATACGGGAAAGAACATCTTTGTAGCCATTGATTAGTGTTTTGTAATCCATCTTCGGAACAAAATTTATTGAAAAATCAGTGTTGTCACCGCTTGTTTCTTTTAGCAACCTGCCTTCCGATTTTAGTCTTTGAAATAGTTTCGAACCCCTACCCGCATTGAGCAAACCCACCATTGCGGTGCTAATACCGGTGTTCTGGATAAACTCAGCAAGGCGTACAAAGATTGACTCTGGGTCATTATCAAAACCAAGAATAAATCCTGCCTGGACCTCAATCCCATGGCTTTGTATATTTTTTATGTTCTCAACCAGGTCTCTTCCCATATTACCTTTTTTGCCACATTCATTCAAACTTGCCTCGTTCGGAGTCTCAATGCCAATAAAAACAGTCTGAAAACCTGCTTTTACCATTAAATCCATAAGTTCATTATCATCAGAAAGGTTAATAGAACATTGAGTAGAAAATGTAAATGGATATCTTCTTTCTGACATCCACTTAATAATTGCAGGTAATACTTCTTCTTTTAATTTCTTCTTGTTACCGATAAAGTTGTCATCAACAAAGAAAACCGCATCCCGCCATCCCCAATTATATAGTGCATTGAGTTCATTTATGATTTGTTCCCTCGTTTTAGTTCTTGGTTTGTGTCCATTAAGTGCAGTGACACTACAAAACTCACAATCAAAAGGGCAACCCCGTGAATATTGAATAGACATAAGGCTATATTTTCTCTTATTAACAATTTTCCATAAAGGGATCGGGGTCTTTGTAATATCTGGAAAATCCTTCTGCTGATAGATATGTAATGGTTTGCCATTTCCCAAATCATTAATAAATTGTGGCATAATATCTTCAACTTCACCCAGAATAAGATGGTCAATATCATTAAAAGATTGATATTCTGTAGTAAATAAAGGACCACCTGCAACGGTTTTGACTCCCAATTTTTTACACCGCTCAATGAGTGCCTTGGCTGATTCTCGCTGTAATGCCATACCACTTATAAAGACATAGTCAGCCCATTTTATATGTTTGTCTTTCAATCTTGTGGTATTCATATCAATGAATCTCTTTTCCCAATCTTCAGGCAACATTGCGGCGACGGTTAACAAACCAAGCGGCGGTGATGCGGTTTTCTTAGAAATAAATTTTAATGCGTATTTAAATCCCCAGAAGGTTACCGGGAATTGTGGATAGACAAAAAGGATTTTCACTAATATCCCCAGACTTCCCGGAGATATACGGTTCTTCTACAGGATGGACACAAAAATCTTAAATGTTCACTACGGTATGGTGGTGGAGAAGGCATTTTGGGTATCGCCTCCTCACCGAATTCTTGTGATAATACCAAAAATAGATTGGGATTGGCATAGGCAAGTTCGCCAACCCGGCGTGCAATCCATAATAACTGCGCCCGGGTGGTGATCACCTCACCGCAGCGCTCACAAAGAATCAATTCCTTCTCAATCGCATTCTCATAACCTTCTTTTGTTATCTGCGCCAGGTCATATTCCTGGGTGTGATATATCCCTTCTTTTGTTGTGCAGTATGCTACACACTGACCACAATATATACAACGCTCCTGATAATGGATCTCCCGGCGCACTCTTTTGATTTTATCGTCAATCTGGGCACGGGCGTTTGCCGGGCATACCTCAACACAGGCACCGCATAAAATGCACTTGTCAAAATTAAATTCTATTTTACCACGAAATCTTTTTGCCGCTGGAGAAGGTTTAAACGGAAATTTACTTGTATAAGGACCTTTAAATATCGCCCTTATTGCCTCACCAAGTTCTCTTAATTTAGGTTTCCTCATTCTACCTCCAATAAAAGGCGGATAAAAGGCTCAAAAGGGCTAAAAATGGTGAAATGGCGACCAAGGGCTGAAAAGACAGCAAAAAATTTCAAATGGCTATACAACAATCTTATTTCCATTCTTGCCTTCTTTTTGCCTTTTTGTCCATTTAGCCTTATTAAGCCTTCTTCCGCCATCTTTAGCCTTTTATTTCTTTTTCTATCTGCTCTCCACCCAACTTCTCAGCACCGTATCTATCAATGATTGACTCTTTCCAGAGTTTTATTCCATAATGGAGCGACCCTTTCAGTATTGCATGGGCACCCACAGGATTGGTCAAAAGCAAGAATACACCACAGATTAACGCCTTTATACCCGTCTGGGAAAAGCCATAAAGCAAGAATATACCAATCATTAAACCGAATGAACCAAGGGTAACACATTTTGTAGAAGTCTGGAGACGATTGTAAATATCAGGGAATCGGACAAGTCCCACGGTTCCTAACAAATTAAACAAAATTCCAATCCAGATTATTATCCAGCCAATCGGGCTAATCATCTAAACTCCTTCTTTCCAGATACTTTGCAAGGGCAAGGGTGCCAATAAAACTGAACAAGGCGATGATGATTGCCAGATCCATTAGATAAGGCAGGTTATAGAAGATTGCAGTGAGGGCGGTAATATTTACAAATATCGTTCCCATAATATCCACACCCACGGCACGGTCCGGAATTGTCGGACCCTGCTGAATTCTATATAAACATAAGAACGCACTGAAGGTAAGAACTATAAACATCAGAATCATAATACACTCCTCATTGAATGCCAGATAAATCGAGCAAATGCACTTTTCTCTATAAATCCCAAATCCCAAGCACCAAATCCCAAACAAATCACGAATTTCAATAATCCAAATGAAATGTCGTTGTTTGTTGGTTGCGAAAAGCGATTCGTCTGTAGTTGGTCGTAACACGAAACCGCTTTTCTAAACCTTAGCGCATTTCGCAACCGTAAAACGCTTGAACATCTTTTCGGGTTTCGGGTGCTAATCAAATATCCTCCTCAAAAATCGCTCAAATGGTCGGGCAATAATCTTTGATGCATTCTCAATATCGGTTGCCTGAACATAAATCCAGTGGATGTAGAGATAATCTCCATCTATATCCACGGTCATCGTTCCTGGGGTAAGGGTAATTGAGTTCGCCAAAAATACTTTTCCGGTATCGGATTTCAGATTCGTCTTAATCTTAACAATACCTGGTTTCAATGGTCTCTGGGGATGGAGAGTTCGGTATGCTACATCAAGGTTTGCTTTGATCATATACCATATAAATACAGGAACATAAATTATCAACCAGAATAATCTATGCGGCTGGAGCAATTTTTGTGGCTTATCAGTAAAATAACCACCAAATAATATCGTTCCTAAAAGAACTACAATCACACCCGCAATAATATGGTCTAAATTAGTTGTCAAAGTTAATAAGAGCCATAGCCCAAAGCCAATTACAAAATAAATTACATATTTCATAGGAACCATCCTTTTTCAACCTTATTTACCCTTCTTAACCCTTCTTCACCCATCTTCCGTGGAAGCATCATACCTCCCTTCACCCTCACCCTGAAATGAATTCAGGGCAGGCTCTTAATCCTCTCCCTTCAAGGGATAGGGAATGGCGGAATGGTTTCATTAAAATCCTCCCAATATCAGATTGATGTATTCAGTTCCTCTGAGCAATGCCTCAGCCGCCGGTTGTATCACAAAATCCATCATTGGTTTATACCCAATTCCCAAGAGAATAATTAAAATGACCAAAAATACCATTGCCACACGCATAAGGAATGGAGATTCTTTAGCCTCTACCCCATTTTTCTTCAAATACACATTGTTTTCAATCTTTAGCAAATAGCCAAGTGTAACACCGCTGAATCCAATTGCCACGATTGCAAGCCACAAGAACCCTTGTTTTATCGCACCAATGGCAATCAAAAATTTTGCAAAGAAACCAACGAGTGGGGGCAAACCAATCAAAGATAAAGCACCAAACCTGAAACCCCAGGCAGTTGTCGGCATTTTTTCACCCAGACCGCCGAGTTTGTTAATTTCCCTTGTGTTGGTCGCATATACTACAGAACCTGATGTTAAAAATAGTAAGCCTTTGGCAAGTGCATGGGCAAGGATATATAGTATTGCACCCGCAACACCATAAAAATTACCAACCCCTAAACCAAGCATTATATAACCCACCTGGGAAACCGTAGAATATCCTAACAGGCGTTTATAATCGTTCTGGTTTAGTGCAGTAACTCCTGCGAAGATTATTGATAAAAGCCCCAAGCCAATGAGAATATTAAAGAAGAAAGGTGCGTTTTCACGGCTGAGACCAAAGATATTGAAAACAAAACGAGCACTTGTATAAACTCCAAGGACTTTGATAAACACACCAGAAAGTAGACTCGATATTGGTGCAGGTGCTGACGGATGGGCATCCGGAAGCCAGAAATGGAAAGGAACGAGTGCTGCCTTTACTGAAAAGGCAAAGAGTAAAAGCGCAAGGACGGACCAGTAGAATGCCGAATCCTTTATTGATTGCAAAGAAAGGGCGATATCCGCAAGGTTCAATGTTGAAGTCTTAGCATAAATCAATGCTATCGTCAAAAGAAGTGTCATACCGGCGATTTCGCCCATCACCATATATTTAAAAGAAGCCTCAAGTTCTTCTGCTTCTATACCGAAACTCACAAGGGCATAAGAAGCGATTGCAGAGATTTCTATCCAGACAAACATATTGAATAAATCACCGGTTACAGAAATACCCATTAAACCTGTAGTAATCAACATATATAATGTCCAGAATTTCCATTGACCTGTATAATGATTTAAATAACGGACAGCAAATATTGCCCCTGAAAATACTACAATTGAAATCACCAATACCATAAATGCCGATAGGGCATCAAAACTGAATACGATACCGATCGGCGGTGGCCAGTTACCAAATTTATAAACGAGCATCGGAAATCCCTGGATTACTGCAATTCCATATAACGAAAGAACAAATAATAAAAAAGTAGTAATATTGCCAATAATTGGTGCAAATGGTTTCCATAATTTGGATAACAATGGAATCAAAAAAGCAGCCAGAAGGGGCAAGGCAATGAAAAGGGGGAGAAAGATCATACAGACCTCCTATAAAAGGCAGTAAAAGGCTCAAAAAGGCTAAAAAGGGCGAGGGGGCAACAAGGCATCTTGAAAAGAGCAATAAAAGGCTCAAAATGGCTGAGCGGAATAGATATTATTTTAAATCCTGTAATCATAGGTTATCCTTTTTTATCCTTAACGACAGAATAAGTCGGTCCAAAAGATACATGGCACCGGTAGCTAAATTATTAAAATTTTCATATTCTGTTTCAGAAATATAACCTTTACGCAACACTCTTCTAACCCTTTCTTTCAATTCTCCTGCCGACCTTCGGCTATAGTGTAAAAATCTCAAATATTCAGACAATGAGCCACTATAATAGCCTTCGACAAAATTCGCTCCAACTGAATCTGATGCATCGTCTATTTGTGATCTCATCTTGTATTCATTTTTAGGCAATTTCTTTAGTAGAAATTGAACATAAGAATCAAGTTTGTCTATGTTTTGCCATACAATCATTTGCTCATGCCCTTTCAACCCAATCTTTCTCTCTTTACTATCTCTTTCTGCCATTTCTATCCTTTCGCCTTCTTGCCCTCTTGAGCCCTCTTTCGCCATTTTTAGCCCTTTAACTTCTTTATCTCACTCACATCAAATGTCTTGAACTTTTCGTATATTCGGACGATGAAGGATAGGAGCAGGGCGGTTGTTCCAAGACCGATCACAATTGCGGTAAGAACAAGTGCCTGCGGAACCGGGTCAACAAAATTATGAGGCATATCAAGTTTCGTTATGATTGGTGCAATCGCGCCCTTTTTAAAACCAATTAATGCAAAGAGCAAATTTACGGCATACTCCATTATTGCAAATCCAATCGCAATCTTTATTAAATTGCGCTTTGCAACAACTGCATACAAACCAATTAGAAATAAAATCATACAACTTGCGAAAACAACCATTAGTCCTCCTTATTATATCGTCTACCGTTTACCGTTGACCGTTGACCGACATCATAATTATGCGTACCTTTTACCGTTGACCGTTTACCGTTAACCGATTGCTCAAGTTTAATCAACATAGAAGAAATACGAATGCAAATTTCGCGGAGATTTTCATAAATATTCTGACTTATGAGCTTACGCCTTTTCAAAAGCGTTATCATTGGGATACATTCACGGTCGGATGTTAGTGCTATCTTGTAGTAATGCTTTTTCTCTCTATTAGAAATCTTACCACTGCCTTCAGCAATATTGCTCACAATAGAAAGTGCGGCACGTCTGAAATTGTCACCGAGCGAACTTTGCAATTGCCACGGTATTTTAGAAGTAATTTCAAAAACTTCGTCAACAAAATCAAGCGCAAGTTGATAGACATCAAGTTTTTCAAAATCAAAAACAAAATTTTTATAATCGGTAAACGGTTCACGGTTAACGTTTATCGGCTTTTCACTCATATCAGTCCTCCATTATATATTTCAATGCGGCAAGGGCAAGGAAAATAGATAATAGGCCAACCGAAACCTTTATACCGATCGCAATATTACATATTGGTATCAAACCAGCACTGAAAAGATGTAAGGGTTTACCGAGTCCAAAAATGGGTTCGTTCAAAAAGAATACACCTGCTACCAATAATCCCGTAAACGCTGCACCCCAGAAGAGCAGGGCACCGATACTTTCAAATACCGAACCAATCGTAGATAATCTTTTTTCTTTTTCCGCAGCACTTCCAAAAGAAAGGACCCGCAAAATTAATGCACCCGAAACAATAACGCCACCAGCAAAACCACCACCCGGTGTTAAATGTCCATGCAAAATAATATAGATACCATACATAAATATAAAACCACTGACGAGATTTGTGACGCGCTTGACAATGAGACTCATAAGACCTCCTATTTCCTTCCTATCTTTCTCATCACCGCCAGTACTCCAATCACTGATGTGAATAGTACCGTTGCCTCACCGAGTGTATCAAGTCCGCGGAAATCAAGGATTATATCTGCCACAATGTTTGCACCACCGACTTTGGGCAAACCCAGTTTTATATATTCGCTCGCCACTTTCATAATTGGTGAGCCGAAAGGTGGCAGAGTGTTGAATATACGCTCCATTACAACAATAAATAGTATCACAAAAAACCCATAAAAAACCAAACCTACAATCTGTGCTGGTGTGAATTTCTTATCCACGGTCTCATCAATATCCGTTGTCCTGAAAATTACAGCAACAAATATTATCAATGTAAGAATCTCTACAACAATCTGGACAATAGCAAGGTCTGGTGCCTGGAGCAAAATAAAAAGAATTGCCACTGAAAAGCCAACTGCGCCAACAGCAATAGCTGCTGCAAGCAAATCCTTTATTTCAATCGCAATGATTGCAGCGATAATCATAAAGACTAAAAATAGATATATCTCAATCATTATCTCACTCCTAACAGTAGCAATATTATCAATAGCCCTAAAAATATCAAACCTATATATCCCTGTAGCTCACCAGTGTGAATAGCAGAAAAGATACTTCCAAGCGCGACCACGATTCTTGACAAAGACTGATAGATTATGACAAAGAATTGATTAATCACTTCTCTGAAAAGAACTGAAAATCCACCCAATACCCCGCGGAGATAATTATAAAAATCAAACGCCCCCTCTTCACCAAATTTGTATGTCTTTTCTAACATATCAATTTGGTGGACAGATGAATAAAAATTCGGACCGGTAATCCTTGCCTCTTCAGTATCAAGGACCTCTCCGCCAACAAATACCTTTCCCTTCCTGGGCTTGAGTCCGGTTCCCAAAATAAAAATAATCAATCCGATTACAAGACCTAAAATCATTAGAATTGTTGTCAATCCTGCAGACCAAAATCCGATTGGTTCAATTTTAAAGAATGGTAAGGACGGATATATCAATCGTGCGAGGGGAATTTTTTCAGCAAAAATGCCGAATACAATACAAAGAAAAGCAAGAATCAGTGTAGGCGTTATCATTCCAAATCTCACTTCACGCACCTTATCAAGTTCCTTTGGTCTTTCACCTAAAAATAGAGAGTGTGTCATTTTCAAAAATGATGCTAAAGTCAAAACGCTTCCGAACATTGCAGCGATCAAAAATACAATCCACAGATTTGTTTCTTTATTCAACTCAATTATTCCCTGATATAACATCCATTTTGAATAAAAACCATTTAATGGTGGAACACCGGAAATAGCAAATGCGGCAATGATAAAACAGAACATGGTCAAAGGCATCCTTGTACCAAGACCACCAAGATGGTCAAGTTCGGTTGTGCGTGCACGATATTCCACCGAACCTGCAGATAAAAACAAACAGGCTTTGTATATAGCATGATTAATCATATGGAATAAACCGCCCGCAATAGCAACCGGTATTCCAGTTCCAATACCCAAAACCATATAACCAACCTGTGATACCGCATGGAATGATAACAAGCGCATCGCCTCTTTTTGCACGAGTGCCATCATAACGGCAAAGATAATCGTTATTGCACCAATAACCATCAAAGTCATTCTTATCGGCATTGACTGAGTTATGTCAAATATATAATAAGAAATCCTGACGAGAAAATATATACCTAATAGTTTATCAAGACTCGCTGGAATAAACGCCATCGTTGAAGCAGGTACAACCTTTGCTGCCTCGGGAATCCAGGTATGCAATGGCATCGCACCTGCCTTGGCAAGGACTCCGACAAGTAATAAAATATATGTAGTAATCAGGATACCACTATTTAAAGGTAGACGCGGGTCCGAAGGGAAGTCAACATTTCCGGCTATGGCATATACAATAATGATACCCAACATAAGAACAAAATCCGAAACACCAACGATTGTCAATGCCTTTCTCGCTGCAATAACACTTTCTTTCTTGCCGACCAATAAAATTCCGTATAGCGAAAACACAAGCATATTCCAGAATATCAACATTAATATGAGATTGCCACTTAGCACAACACCGTTAGCACCAGAAAGTGTCAAACCGAGATACAATTGATAAACACCTTCACCCGGCATTTTTCTCATTGGAGAAATTGAATAAAGTAAAATCAAAAGTGCGAAAATGGAATTAAAAAGAAGTATAAATCTTGTCAGGTTATCCAAATATATCCTGAAGTTAATGCCGGCTATCTCTGCGATACTATATGAAAATGTCTGATTTTGGAATGTCAAAAAGATTCTTAATGCAAAATAGAAGGTGATAACAAACCCCAAAAATCCCATTTCATTACGCAATCTTCTTACCAGAAATCCTAACAAACCGCACATAACAGGTAAAAGCATAATAACATAAATCTCTTTCATTAGATACCTCCGACGAATGCTAATATTTCATAGAAAAGCACACCCAATATTAGAGAAAGCAGTGTGAGAATAAAGACCACTCCAATTTCAATAACCCCGGGTCTTCTTTCTGTTTTCAATTCCGCGATATCACATTTTTCTCCATAAAATAATTCATGATAAAAACGGTCGCTGTATAAAAGAGTAAATACCGCTGAGGCAATCGCAAAAAATCCAAAAAGATAATTCCTTTGCACTGCGCCAATTACAACCATCAATTTTGCAAAGAAACCAATCATTGGGAAAAATCCAACGATTGAACTGAATAATAATGCCATCATCACAGTCAATGCCGGTGAAACCCTTAACATACAGGAAATATTTTTTATATTTGCCTCTCCGGTTATATCCTCAATCGTCCCTACACCATAAAATAACCCTGATTTTGCAAGGGCATGCGCAAGGATATATATGATTGCGCCATAACTACCAAAAAAATTATTTACCGAAAACCCTAATAATATAAATCCGATCTGGCTGATGGTTGAATAGGCAAGTAGATATCTCAAGCGATTTGTTCTATATGCAGAACCACCAGCAATCAAACTTGATATCACTGCAAGCCAGGCAACGATTGTGAAATAATTTTCAGGTATGTTAATATTGTTTGTGAAAAGACGATAGAACAGGATGAGACCCAGATTTTCAGCAATCCCCGCGAGCGAACCGCCAATTGCAGAAGGTATTGAGGCATAGGCAGGAATCAGCCAGAAATGGATCGGCAAAATTACAGACTTGGCAAAAATTCCGATTGTAATAAATGTAAGAGCAGTAATATTGATTTGTTTAATCTCAGAGATAACGAACGAATTGTTATCAAGATATAACATCCCAATACCTATCAGCATTAAGCCGGCTGAAATTATATTTGTAATAAATACCACATTGCCTGAAGAAATCTGGTCGGGTCGACGATAATAAACCACTGCCCGCCAGACTGCAAATGTTGAAATTTCCCAGAAAATAAATATCCATAATAAATTTGTAGTAATTGCAACACCAATGCCCGCGACAACAATCAATAACAGCATTAAATAGTACTCCAGCCTGTGCCCCTTCTGTCTGATTGTAGCAAGGGCATAGATAAAAGACATCAATCCAATAAAGGCAAAGGTGATGCTCAAGAATATTCCGAATCGATCAAAGAGAAAATTGGGATTCATAAGAATTTTACCTCAGTTGCTAAATTTGTAAATTCAGAAGGAAAGTTATCGTTTGTCGGTTGAGAAAAGCGCTTCGTCTGTCGTTTTTCGTTAATCGAAACCGTTTTTCCAAACCGTAGCACATTTCGCAACCGTAAAACGTTTGCCCATCTTTGCGGATTTTGTATTTCGGACTTAGAATTTCTCATTTATTATATCTCCTTCTTATCTTCTCAGTCTTTTCCCAGGAAAATTTCAATAAATCTCTGCCGTCATATTTCTTCTTACCATTCTCATAAACAATAGTTCGCTCCGTGCAACAATAACAGGGATCAACTGCAGCAAGAACCAAAGCCGCATCCGCAATGGAATATCCCTTCACCGCTGCGACATTAGAAGCAATATTCATATAACTCGGTGCCCTGATTTTATGCCGCACCGGCATATTTGAACCATCTGAACGGACATAATGAAAAACCTCTCCCCTTGGTGCCTCATGCCTGCCGATACCTTCACCGGGTGGAATCTCTTCAATCCTTGTCTCAATCGGACCTTCGGGCATATTTCTAAGACACTGGCGCACAATCTTTATGGACTCAAAACACTCCAGTAATCTTACTTTCGCCTTTGCCAGAACATCCCCTTCTTCAAATACCACAATATTCCAATCCACCTGATCATAGGCATCATATGGATCATCTTTACGAACATCAATAGCCACACCCGAACCGCGGGCAGTCGGACCCAAAACCCCGTAGGCAATCGCGTCTTCTTTTTTCAAAATACCAACCCCTTCAAGTCGGGCACGAATTACCGGGTCATCAAGTATCGCCTTTGTAAACATTGCCGTTTTCTCTTCAATCAGATTCAAATATTCTTCAATCTTTGGATAATCTTCGGGCAAAATGTCCCTTCTTGCACCACCAATTTTATTTATTGCATAATGATTCCGATTGCCCATTATGAGTTCAAACAAATCAAGCAGCGGCTCGCGATAACGCCATACCCACATCCAGACTGTATTATATCCAATAAAATGCCCGGCAAGCCCAAGCCAGAGATAATGGGAATGGATCCTTTCCAGTTCGCCAATGATCGTTCTTATATATTGTGCCCTTGGGGGCGGCTTGATGCCACAGACATCTTCTACTGCAAGACAATAGGCATAGGGATGGGAATCAGAACATATCCCACAGATTCTTTCCACCAGAAAAGGCACCTGGTCAAAGGTCATTGTCTGTGCTATATATTCATGCCCCCGATGATTGTAGCCGAGATTGATCTCCAAATCAACGACCTTTTCACCTTCAACTATCAATTTGAAAAACTCAGGCTCTTCCTGGAGTGGATGATAAGGTCCGATGGGAACAACACGATATTCCGGATTTCGGATTTCGGATTT
Source organism: candidate division WOR-3 bacterium (assembly GCA_039802005.1). NCBI lineage: Bacteria > Pseudomonadati > Caldifarciminota > Caldifarciminota bacterium. Next base: position 10,733 of record JBDRVV010000011.1, on the reverse strand, counting down.
CGGATTTAGTTCACTCATAATCTCTCCTCAGTGGATAAGTCCTTTCCGGCCAGTCATCTGAGGTCAAAAGTGGAATAAGATTAGGATGTCCAACAAAATCAACGCCAAGAAGTTCATGAATCTCCCGTTCAATCCAGTTTGCGGCAGGTAGAAAATCGGCAAGGCTTTTAATCTTCGGGTCGTCTTTAGGCACAAGGGTCTTGATATTGTAGTATGTTCCACTCGCATCATGTGAAAAATGATATAATATCTCTATCCCATCACGGGTGTCAATGCCGGTCGCAATAGATAGTCTCATATTCAACTCATTAAAAAGATATTTTGCGAATTCATAAACCCTTTCCCGATTTATTTTTATATAGGTTCTTCTTGGAGAATGAATCTTAATCTCCACTTCGGGAAATCTCTTTTTTATCTCATTCAATATCTCTTCTGAATATTCTTTCTTCATATTGTTCCTATTCAATTTCCGTCCAGATAAATCTGAGCGCTACATTAATATTTTTTTGTGCGATAAATCGCACCGCTACATTTTTCGTTTCACGGTTCGCGGTAAACGTTTTACGATTCATCCAAGCCTCTTCAATGCCTTAACCACACCCATTATTATTGCCTCGGGCTTAGGGGGACAACCAGGGATAAAAACATCAACCGGTATATGTCTATCATAAGGTCCAACCACATTATAAGATTTTTCAAACATATGGCAATGACAGGTACAGGTTCCAACGCCAATAACAAGACAGGGTTTTGGTGTCTGTTCATAAACACGCAAAACCCTCGGTAAACTCTTTCTGTTCAAAACTCCAGTAATTAGCAATGCGTCGGCATGCCTTGGTGAACCAACAAGAACGATACCGAATCTCTCGACATCCCATTTCGGCGTTAAAACATCAAGAATTTCAATATCACAGTTATTACACGAAGCAGCCGCAACATGGAAAACCCAGGGTGACTTCTTCAATCCCCAGAGTTTAAAATCCCCCATCAATTACCTCCTTTTTTATTTTCGCTTCTTCACCCTTCTTCACCCTTCTTCTCCCTTCTTTACCCTTTATAATCCCTTCATTGCCAGCACCAATCCAATAATAGCAAAAATTCCCAAAAATATCCAGAAAAATTTTAATGCCTGGTCAATGCGCAATCTTGGATTGGTATTTTTTATCAAAATTATCAAGACAATAATCAATAATAATTTCAAAATTGCCCACCAGTCGCCAACTCCACCCCAAAGAATGGAAATCATAAATACCGGCAGAAGCAACAACATCATTGCCTTTGTTATTTTATAAATTGCAAGTGCAACACCTGAATATTCAATATAAGGTCCTGCCATAATCTCCTGTTCCGCCTCAGGTATGTCAAATGGCACAAACCCCAATTTTGCCTGTATCACGAGCAAAAATACTATGGCAAATATTATCCCTGATATTGAATATAAAAATGGCCCATTGACTCTTTGCAGATATACTATCTCACCAAATTTTATCGTTCCACCAGATTTTAGAACAATCCCGGCGATAGTTATCAAGAATGGCAATTCATAGGCAAAATACTGTGTCATCTCCCTTGAAGCGCCAACACTCGCTAAAGGATTTTTTGAAGCAGAACCACCAATGATCACCCCAATCGGCGGTAGGGCAAGTAGATAAATCATCACAATCAAATCACCAGCAAAAGAATTTTCCGGTGAAAAATTCATTGTAAATAACATAACCGCAAGGATTGACATTGAAATCAAACCAAAAATTGGTCCCATAAAGAAAAGAGTCTTTGATGCACCTTCGGGGATTATTGTTTCTTTAAGCAACAATTTCATAAAATCGGCATAAGGTTGATACCACGGCGGTCCAACCCTCATCTGGACCCTTGCGGTCACCTTGCGGTCAATCCAGGTTAAAAACATACCTACAATTGCAGTGAATAGAAAACCAGGAAATATAAAATAGTTAAATAGAATTCTGATAAAATTCATTATCTTCTCCTCACAAACGCATCCTTTGAAACCATCCTTACGCCAATCTCCATCTTCTTTATTTCTTCTTCGTCAAGGTACTGGAGTGCACCAGATGAACAGGCGGATACACATCTCGGACCTTCTTCACGGTCCTTACACAGATTACATTTCTGTGATATATGGCGCACAAGTGGCGCATCAATAACTCCAAATGGGCAGGCATAAGCACAACTCCGACACCCGATACACTTAAATGATGACCTCACCACAAGTCCGGTCTTTTCATCGCGGGTGATTGCCTCAACCGGGCAGGACGCAAGACACAGTGCCTCTTTACAATGTTTACAAGCCAAAGGTAGATATGCTACACCTTCTATATCACCGTGTCTTATCCTTGCCTCACCCTTGAATGCAACCTTGCAGGCGGCTTCGCAGGACCTGCACCCACAGCATAAATCAAGGTCTAAAACTATTCTTCTTGCCATATTCTAACCTCGGTCGGAATGAAATTAACAAAATCATCAACAATCTCATATTCAAACAATCCACGTACTTCTGGTATCTCTGGTTGAGTGTATAAAACACCTTTTGGTACTTCATTCGTTATCTTCACTTGAATCTTAGTTTTGCTGATTTTTGATTCCACATTTACAATATCATTCTGCTTAATTCCCAGTTCACCTGCATCCACCGGGTTTATTTTCAAAATTGGTTTATCAAATAAACCAAGATAATAGTATGCGACTTTCTCCCCGAATAGTCTGAAGTATCCTTCCGTCTTCTTACTCGAATAATCCGCTATCCTTTTTGCCCCGGATTTTATATCAACCTTGAGGTCTTTCTTCTCTATTGTTGAATCCTCGACACCAAAAATATTTAAAAGTTCATTGATGTTTTTTGCCCCGTTTGCTGGTTTTATTTCACCACCGATGCCTTTACTGCCCGATATTGTGAGAATCGTGCCTGCTTTTTCCATATTCAATGGGACAGGGAATTGAACAAAATCTTTAAAACGTAAGGTTGATGTAGCATAAATTTCAACCTGGGATAATTCATTTACCAATTGTGGATAATAAAACGGAAACAATTCGCCAAAATTTATAATATATTTTATCTTATTATTTTTTATTAAATCAAAAATTCTTCCAAAAGGTGTAAAATCATTATAATGCATAAACTCAAATATTGGCAGAACCTTCTTCTTGCTCTCACCTGCAAATCTCTTAACCCCTTCAGCGATTATTTGCGGTTCATAACTATGGGCAAAGGGCATTGAAACAATCAAAAGTCCATTTTCCGCAGATTTAAAATCCTTTGTGATTCTTTCAACAACTTTTTCTGGGATACCGGTTATTTCAGAAACATTAATTCCTGACAGTGTTTCACCGGCAAGCACAAGTAGCACGAGTCCCTCGGTTCCCGGCCTTACCATTAGAAAATCTGTAGCAAAGTATGAGGTATGAGTTTTTATAGAATCAATCACTACAAGACGATGTTTTCTATCGCTCAACTTCCAGTTTATCAAATTCTTTGAAATCATTGGTGCATAATTAAAAACATCACCAAGAATAATTATCATCTGAGATTTCTCTATCTCATCAAGTGAAACTGGTGATTTTTCATCAATAAATCTTTTCAGCAGTGCCTCGGATTCAAAATAAGTAGATGCAATATTATTTATTTTGTGTTTTTTACAAAATCCAATGATTGTATTCTCTTCTTCTATTGTTACATTTCTATCAACAGTTATTGCAATCGAATCAGGCTGTTTTAATACTTCCCGGAACAATTGATTGATAAACTCCCAGTTTTTATACTTGCCGTTTTCTACGGGAACACAAAGCCTTTTAGAATGGTTTAGATAAAAAGCAGAAGCACTCCCCCTGGGACAAACTCTACCCTGATTTGGTGTGTCTTTTAAATATTCTACACCCCTTATGCCAAAATCATCAAAAACAATCCCCAATTCGCAACCATATCCACAGAATGTACATAAAGTTCGTTTAACGGTAAACGGTAAACGGTTAACGCTCATAGGAATGGATCCTCTATGTCTTTCACATCCTTCCAGGTCAGCACCGGTCCATCCTTACATACATAGAATCTGCCGACCCGGCAGTGATTACATTTTCCAATCCCGCAGGACATATTCTTCTCCATAGAAAGATATATATTTGAATCCTTAAATCCCGCATCAACAAGCCGCTGGGTAGTAAACTTCATCATCAATGGTGGTCCACACACGATAGCCGGAGTCGTCTTTATATCAACCGGGATTTCATCAAGGATTGTCGTAACCACACCAACCCTGCCCTTCCATTCTTCATCACCAACATCAACAGTCAATAAAATATCAACATTTTTTATCTTCTGCCATTCGGGTAGCAGATATTTATAGACAATATCTTTTGGTGTCCTTGCACCATATCTAATATATATCTTTTTATAGTCCTTAATGTTCTCCACCAGCGCCAGGAATAATGAACGAAGCGGGGCAAAACCAACACCGCCTCCAACGATAAATACATCTTTTTTCTTAAATTCTTTTAAAGGATATGGTTTTCCAAATGGTCCCCGCACCCCTACCGTATCCCCTTCTTTCAACTCAAACAACTTCTGGGTAACCCTGCCCACCTTCATTATCGTGAATTCCAAGTCTTTTGCATAAGGGGATGAAGAAGGTGTAAAAGGTGCTTCACCAACACCTAATACAGTTAGTTCTGCAAATTGTCCTGCTTCAAATTCTATAGGTTTGCCGTCAAGAACGAATGTTGTTATTGTTGGCGTCTCCGGAATTATCTTTTTAATCTTTGTCAATATCGGTTCGTAAGGATTCATATTTTATTAAGAATTTCTCTTATATCAATCTTTGCCGAACAACCAACAAAGCATCTTCCACAGCCTGAACAGGCAAAGAATTTTTCATATTGATAAAAATAATTAAATTTACATTGGAATCTATTCCAGAATCTTTCATCTATGCGACTGCGTGGATTCGCACCACCGCCAACCCGGGCATAGGCAGCATAATAACAGGCATCCCAGACCCTTACCCTTTCAATATCATCACCCTTTTTATAATCACTTAACAAAAAACAGTAGCATGTAGGACAGCAATGGAGGCAGGAGAAACATTCAACACATTCGTCACGGGCTTCCCTTATGGTCCTTTTATCTGCCTTTTCAACCAGTTCATAAACCTTCTCTTTTATTCTCTTTTTATTTATATTTTCGAGTTTTTCAATTGCACTTTTTCTTAAATTATTCCTTTCGTTTATGCTTTCACTTTCAGCCTCTATAAATAATCCCTTATTTTCATCTATCAAGTTTTGACCTTTTTCTGAAAATACTTCAAATAAATAACCCGATTTTACAACAGTTATATTCAAATCGCTTATGCCTTCAGGATACGGTTTCAACCCAACAAAATTGCAGAAACAGGTATCGTGCGGTTCAGGGCAGTCAGCAGAGATAATAATGATATTATCCCTTCTTTCCTTATATATATGATCAACCGGCTGCCATTTCAAAAACACACGGTCATAGACCTCAATCCCCCTTAAATCGCAGTTCTTAACGCCCATAAGTACAATTGGATTGCTTCTAAGTTCTATTTTTGCGGGAAAACGGGCAACAATACCCCTTGCTGGAAAAAAGAAATTTTTGATATTCTGTGCGGTTCTGATTTTGCTAAAATCAGGCTCAAAATTATGTTCAGGATTATACTCAATAATATGGCTTTTACCATTTTCAGAAAAAGGGTAGAATATTTTCGCCCCTTTTGAAAAATTCTTTAAGAGCTGATTGAGATTATTAGAAGGCAATAAGAAAAAATTCATAAGACATAGATTATAACAAAAAAAAGAAAAAAGTCAATAATTAAGTAAACAAAATAATGTGAAAAATAAATACTTACCTTACTTTTTTCCCTGCACCCTTATGAGCGCAGTCTTCAGGATTTCAAAAATAAGTTCATCATAATTTAGACCGATCGCCCTTACTTCAAGGGGCAAATTTGACTCTGGTAACAATCCGGGGATAGTATTGACTTCAAGCACATATGGATTATGTTCAAAATCAAAAACAAAATCTACCCTGGAAAAACCATAGGCACCGATTGACTGGTGTGCTGATAAGGCAAAGCTCTGCGTTAATTTGTATTTATCCTCAGGTAATCTTGCCGGGATTATATATTCAGTCATCCCTTTTGTATATTTTGATTTATAATCATAAAATTTTCTCTTCCTGGGGGCGATCTCAAGTACTGGAAGGGGGACCTCATTTAAAATTCCACAGGTTGCCATCATACCGGGTATGTATTGTTCAAAGAAAATATCAGGATATTTCTTTGTAACAGATTTTATCTTTTTGGCAAGTTCTTCACGCGTTTCAAGGATAAAAACCCCCACACTTGAACCTTCAGCCCGGGGTTTGATAACAACAGGCAGACCGAGTTTCTCAATAATCTTATCAATATCCATGTCTTTCTCGTAATAATATTTTGGTGTAGGAATACCACGGGATTCAAATAAATATTTAGAAATAATTTTATCCATACCTATTGCGGAACCAATAACACCCGAACCGGTATAAGGGATCCCCAAAAATTCAAGTATCCCCTGAATAGTACCATCTTCACCTGGTTTACCATGTAATGCAATAAATGCAATGTCAATACCGCGCAATTTTTTAATAAAATTCCTGTCTACATCAATCTCTTTTACCGTAAATCCCTGTTTTTTTAATGATTCGGCAACTGTCTTTCCCGAACCTATGGATATCTCTCTTTCCGATGACCAACCGCCGTATAAAACACCTATTGTTTTCTTTAACAAAAATTCCCGTTCATTTCTCATAATCCTATAATAATTAAAAAAAATCTAATGTCAAGCATCTCCCTATTGACAAATCTTTTACATTATGTAAAATTCTTTGTATGAAGAAAATAGTCATTAGCACAATAGTGTTTATCATTCTATCTAATGCTCTTGATTTTGATGCCTTGAACCATAATCCGGATAACATTTTTTATGCTAATCCCTGGATGGGTGAAATAAAACTGCGTGTTAGTAAAGGAACTGTCCTTGAAGCCTTTGTTATTTATGCTAATAAAAGAACAAAAATGACACTCGGTTTTCAAGATAATAGATACGACTATTTTACCGCTGATGTTGGAAAATTTGATACAACATTCAATTATCAAATACTTGTGCGTGATAAAACCGACTCATTATTTTTGCCCCAGACCGGCACATTCAAATGCCTGCAGCAACCTTTTATAATTCCTGAGTGGGCATACAGTAAGGTTTATTACAGTATATTTCCGGACGGATTTTATAATGCAAACAAAACAAATGATCCCAAGAATGTTGCCCCCTGGGGAAAAATTCCGGATAGGGAATACTCTTATGGCGGAGACCTGCTGGGGATTATTGAAAAATTGCCTTACCTTGATTCCTTAGATTTTGATATATTATTGTTGCAACCGATCCTATCTGCCAATTCTAATCATAAATATGACCTGCGTGATTATGCAAATCTTGATATACATCTTGGTGATACAATTGAACTAAAGAATTTAATAAACGAAATCCATTTAAGGAAAAAGCGTATAATACTAAAGTTCATTGTCACCCATACTGGTACAGATTTTGCGAGTTTTCAGGATGTAATAAAAAATGGCTCAGCCTCAAAATATTATAACTGGTATTTCATCCACTCTTTACCAGTCAAAACATCCCCTCCAAATTACGACTGTTGGCTCAATGATGCCCGTTTTCCTAAATTAAATTTGAAAGAACCATCGGTTCAGGCATTCTTAATTGGTTATATTGACTACTGGCTACATTTTGGATTTGATGGTGTTTATATAGGAGAAGATTTTAAAATAGACCCTGATTTTGTTCGTATTCTGAAAAATTCCCTCAAAAGAAAATACCCAGAACTCCTCGTTCTTGGTAGTTCAGAAAATTTTGGTATCAACGGTTTTGATGGAACTGCCAACAAAAAGATTGCCGATTTGATAATGAATTATTTCGTCCATAATAAAATATCCACCAGCGAATTCGACAGCGAATTGAAAAAAATCCTCTTTTTCATGCCCTCACAGATTAATCTTACCAACCTTATTGATTTGAGTGATTTTAACATTAGAATATCAAACATAGCAAGTATTGATAATCTTTTGTTACTCAATGCTTTTCTCTTCACTTTCTGTGGTTCCCCAGTTTTAACATACGGCGACGAAGTAGGAATGAAAGATGGTCAATTTCTAAATATGGGCAGTTTTCCCTGGGAATACGAAAAACAAAACCGTTCTTTATTTGAAGAGATAAAAAAATTAATAACCATTCGTAAAAACAATCCAATTCTCAACAATAAATACTACTATACATTGTATGTAAATGACATAAATCGTGTCTATGCCTATGATCGTGGTGGGATAATTGTTATAATCAATAGTGGTGATAGCCAAAGTTATACCGTCCTACCAGTCTGGAACGGAACTTACACGAACCTTATGACTGGGGAAAAAATGACAGTAGCAACCCAACAGCTAAGACTGTCTCTACCTGCCAAGTCATTTAAAATCTTGAAGCGTGAAATTTAAACTAATATCTAACTTCAAACCTGCCGGAGACCAGCCTGAGGCAATTGAAAAATTAGTCCAGGGCATCAAATCAGGATACAGATTCCAAACCTTGCTTGGTGTTACTGGTTCAGGTAAAACATTTACGATTGCCAATGTAATTGAACAGGTTCAAAAGCCGACCCTTGTCATATCGCACAATAAATCCCTTGCCGCCCAGTTATATAGTGAATTCAAATCTTTCTTTCCGGAGAATGCAGTTGAGTATTTTATCTCTTATTATGATTATTATCAACCTGAGGCTTATGTTCCGGAAAGTGATTTGTATATAGAAAAAGATGCATCTATAAATGAAGAGATTGAACGCCTCCGGTTGAAGGCAACCTCTTCACTTTTAACCAGAAATGATGTCATAATAGTTGCATCTGTTTCCTGTATTTATAATATTGGTTCTCCAGATGAGGTAAAAGAGCTCGTTGTATTCTTAAAAAAAGGAGTTGAAAAAGGTAGGGAATCATTAATCAACCAACTCGTAGGTATTCAATATAAGCGCAATGATATTCAATTCACCCAGGGAACTTTCCGTGTCCGCGGGGATGTAATTGACATATTCCCTGCCGATGAGAAAAATGCAATAAGAGTAGAATTCTTTGATGAATTCATAGAGAAAATTTATATCTTTGACCCTTTAACTGGCAATTTATTAAAAGAGTTGAATGAAGTAATTATATTCCCGGCAAAACACTTTATCACAACCCGACCAAGGCTTGAAGAGGCGGTGAAAAATATAAAGATTGAACTTGAAAAAAGGGTTGCGGAATTTGAAAAACAGGGAAAATTACTTGAGGCACAACGTTTACTACAGCGCACCTTATTTGATTGCGAAATGCTGTTAGAACTCGGTTATTGCCCAGGCATAGAAAATTACTCAATGCATCTTTCCGGGAGAAAACCAGGAGAAAGGCCCTTTTGCTTGATAGACTATTTTCCAAAGGATTTTCTAATCGTGATTGATGAATCCCATGTAACAATCCCTCAGATTCAGGGAATGTATGAAGGCGACCATTCAAGAAAGTTGACCCTTGTAGAATATGGATTTAGACTACCATCAGCATTAGAAAACAGACCATTAAAATTTGATGAATTTGAATCTCTAATCAATCAGGCAATCTGTATCTCTGCAACGCCTGCAGAATGGGAGATAAAGAAATCTAATAATCGGATAGTTGAACAGATTGTGAGGCCTACCGGTATTGTTGATCCTCAGGTTGTTGTGAAACCAGCAAGCAATCAGGTTGACGATTTGATCAACGAAATCCAGAAACATATTTCTAATAATGAGCGGGTATTGGTCACAACCCTTACTAAAAGGATGGCTGAAGAACTCGCCCAGTATCTCAATGAAATTGGTATAAGAGTTCGTTATATGCATTCAGAGATTGATGCAATACAGAGGGTTGAGATACTACGCGGTTTGAGACTCGGCGAATTTGATGTCCTGATTGGCATAAATTTATTAAGGGAAGGGCTTGACCTTCCTGAAGTTGGGCTCGTCGCAATCCTTGATGCTGACCGTGAAGGATTTTTAAGAAGCGAAAGGTCTTTGATACAGACAGCAGGTCGTGCTGCACGGAATGTCCGTAGTGAAGTCATACTTTATGCTGACGAAACAACGGACTCAATGAAAAGAGCACTATCTGAGATGGAACGCCGTCGCAACAAACAGATTGAATACAATCGCATTCACAATATCACACCGCGCAGTATTGTGAAAACAAAAGAAGAGATTCTCAAGGCAACCTCTGTAGCAGATAGATTATTATCTGAAGATAAAAAAGAAGAAGAATCCTTCGAAGAAATAGAAAGGCTTTATAAGGAAATGGCTGATGCGGTATCTCTAATGGAATTTGAGAAGGCTGCGGAACTCAGGGATAAAATAAAAGAGATAAAGAAAAAAATGGAAATTAGTGAAAGACGATATAATAAAAAAATTAGAAATTTTTAAAAAGGAGGTAATATCAATACTTTTGAAAGCAAAATAAGAAAAATAGTAAGAAATGCCTTAAAGGAAGATCTCGGCAAAGGTGATATCACAACCGATCCAATCGTGCCACCTGATTCACAGACACTGGGGATAATTTTTCCTAAGGAAGACGGTGTCCTTTGTGGAGTTGATATTGCCCGCAT